>JAEDJS010000006.1 GCA_016296205.1 Treponema sp.
CACACCCATAAATTTTATTTTAACACAATTTTATAAATCTATCAAGTTGAGTAATAAATGGAAAAATTCAAAAAGCATGTTATACTATTTCAGAGGTTTTTTATGGAACAGAAAATTCAAATTGAGCATATTGCTCTAGAAGAAATTGCATTGCAAAACATTGAATTACATCACCAGAACGGGAATAATATTCAACCAGAAACTCTTAACGATTACTTTGATACTCTAGACATGAACAACGCCTTTGCAATGCTTTTCTGTATTGAGGCAGTACAAATTCAATCACCGGATGAATTAAATCACATTGACCTTCTTCTAAAAGAAAATTTATGCCAGCACAATTTTGACAAAGAGAATTTTTTTGAAAATGAGCTTCACAACGCAATAAGCGAAGATGCAGTCTGTTCAGAGTTCAACATTGACATCATAAAGGAAGCAATCAGGCTGGACCTTTTTCCAATGTCAATTACTGTTGAATTTCTTGATTTTCTTACAATCAGGCACCATAAACAGAAGTCAATAATCACCTGGGACAAATTCCGCATTCCTCACAAAATTCCAAAACTAACAGAAAAATTTTTTAAAGACTATACAATGACCTTTAACAAAGACTTTGAAGGAACTATAAATAATATTCTAAAAGCATATCCCAGTACATGGCTTACTCCAGGACTTATAAAAGCGTTTACGGAAATTCACTATAATCCTACCAAGAACATCAGCATTGACTCAGTAGAAATCTGGGATAAAGAAGGAAATCTTGTGGCAGGAGAATTGGGATTTATTACTGGAAGCGTATATACAAGCCTTACCGGATACCACTCAGAAAATCATATAGGCAATGTACAGCTTTCTGCACTGGGCCTTTACTTAAAAGAAAATGGATTTACTTACTGGGATCTGGGAATGTATATTGAATACAAAATGCGCTATGGTGCAACTCTCTTTGGCAAAGATGAACAGAAAAAAATTTATGAAACAATCAACCCAAATAGAATCAGACTTACAGAAGACTCATTAAAACTAACCGATTTCTTTAACATTTGAAGTAAATCAATAATTACGGTACAATATTAACATGAGTAAATTCAGTAACAATTTTGAACATACAGAAACAGCATCAACTCAAACATTGCAGAGAAAAAAACTGCCTCCACGATATAAAGTTCTTTTACTTAATGATGATTTTACACCAATGGATTTTGTAATTGAAATTCTTGTACGCATATACAACAAAACTCCTGAAGACGCAGAAAAAATAATGATGGAAGTACATACAAAAGGAAAAGCTGTTGCAGGTATTTATTACATTGATGTAGCAAGCACTAAAGTAAGGCAGACAATTGAATATGCAACTTCGTCGGGATTTCCACTGATGTGCGATATGGAGGAAGAATAATGAAATGCGACAAACTGCTTCAGTTTCTTCTTGATCAGTCAGTTGAGTTTACAAAAAATAACAACTGGATTTGTCTTACACCGGAAAGCATACTCCTTACATCCTTTAGAATTCCTCTCCTTAGAGAATGCTTTCTTGAATGTCAGATAAGTTTAAAAACAACAGAAAAAAATCTCCGCCAGTACATGAACGAAAACTGGTCTGCCACAGAAAACTCATATATTCCTGCAGAAGGTCTGGAAAAATCTTCCGGACTTTTAATGGTATTAGATGAGGCAGAAATCAATTCAACTGGAGCTGGCTACAAATATATAAAAACTTCAATTTTCATGGATCAACTTTGCACAAACGATTCACTTTTTGCAGCCTGCGAACTTATGAATCAGGGGCTTAACACCGTAGAATTAAGACAGTCTCTGGGAACAATTGATTCCAGAAATTATGACGGTGCCGGTTTAGATAAAGACTGGGATCCGGAAAAAGAAGAAAATTCATCAGAAAAACAAAACATATTTGACCCTGTAGAATATCTTGAGCAATATGTAAGAGACCATAACGACGATAATGAATATGAATTAACGGAATTAAAAGAAGGCTGGGAAAAATCAGATAAATCAAAAACGAAAAAATCGATTCTGGATAAATTTGCCAGAAACCTTACACTGGAAGCAAAAAACGGCCAGATTGGGAAAATAATTGGCAGAGATAAAGAAATCCAGCGCACAATTGAAGTACTTTGCCGTAAGACAAAAAACAATCCTATTCATACAGGCGATGCTGGGGTTGGCAAAACTGCAGTTACAGAAGGATTAGCACTTAGAATTGCAGATGGAAACGTTCCTGATCAGATAAAGGACTTTGAAATTTATTCAATCGAAATAGGAACAATCGTTGCCGGCACAAGATATCGCGGTGATTTTGAAGACAGACTAAAGAAAATAATTGACGCAATTCAGAAAAAAGAAAAAGCAATTTTATTTATAGATGAAATCCACACACTTATTGGCAGCGGTGCAGGAAGCTCAGAATCACTTGACGGTGCAAACATTTTAAAACCAGCTCTTTCCCGTGGAAAAATGAGGTGCATTGGAAGCACAACTTTTGAAGAATATTCAAAACATTTCGAAAAAGACCGGGCAATGGCAAGACGATTCCAGAAAATTGTAATCAATGAACCTACTGTTTCTGAAACAATCCAAATTCTGGAAGGAATAAAAACAGAATATGAAAACTATCACAAAGTTTCATACACCAGTCAGAGCCTTAAAGACTGTGTTGAATTAAGCGTTAAATATTTAACAGACAAAAAACTCCCGGATAAAGCAATTGACTTAATGGACGAAGCCGGAGTATGGGCAAAATTGAATCTTCCTGGAATGAACACTCCGCTGATAACTTCGGATATAATAAAGAAAATAGTGTCCAAGAATACTGGAATCCCTGTAGAAAAAATGGACAGCCAGGAAAAATCATCACTCAAAGAGTTGAATTCAACTTTGCAGAAAGAAATCTTTGGTCAGGATGATGCTGTAAAAACTGTCTGCAATGCCGTAAAAAAATCCAGAGCAGGATTCAGAAACATGGAAAAACCAGAAGCCAGTTTCCTTTTTGTAGGTCCAACTGGAGTAGGAAAAACAGAACTTGCAAAAGTTTTATCTGCCACACTAAACCAGAAACTCATCCGCATTGATATGAGTGAATATCAGGAAAGTTATACAATAAGCAGATTAATTGGCTCTGCACCAGGCTACATAGGATACGAAAACGGCGGTATTCTTACAGAACAAGTGCGCCAGAATCCATATTCAATAATTCTCTTTGACGAAATAGAAAAAGCTCATCCTGATATTTACAATACACTTCTTCAGGTGCTGGACTATGGAACACTAACTGATTCAAAAGGACGCAAAGCAGATTTTAGAAATTCAATTATCATCTTTACAAGCAATGCCGGAGCCAGAGACATTAACAGAAATGCAGTAGGATTCAACACTGGAACAAAGAACACAAACCAGAATACTGCCACATTAAAAGAAGCGGTAAAGAAAACTTTTACTCCTGAATTTCTCAACAGACTTGATTCTATAGTTTATTTTAATCCAGTTGATGAAAAAAATTCCAGACAAATTGCCCAGAAAGCAGTTAATAAAATTTCCAGCCGGCTTTTACCGCAAAAAATTGAACTTAGTCTTACAGAAAAAGCTCTGGAATATATTGCAAGCCAGGGATTAAGCACAGAATACGGAGCCCGCAACATTGAACGTTTTGCAGAAGAAAAAATTGCAGATCCTATTGTTGACGAAATTCTTTTTGGTAAACTGGAGAACGGCGGAAAAGTACAATTCGACATTGACCATTGCACAAGCCAGCTGTTCTTTACGATAGGATAAATTAACATGAGTATTTCTGATCTTTCCGCTTTTGAAGGTAAGCTGAATATTCCAGGGCTACCCATAATTCAATTTCCTGATCCTCTCCAGCTAGGGCCTGAACAGCAAATTGTATGCTATTCAGACCAGATGGATGCTTCACTTTTATATTCCGCATATTTACAGGGAATTTTTCCATGGTTCAACGAAGATGAAGGCGATCCAGTTTTATGGTACAGTCCCAATCCCAGGTTTGTTCTTGAGCCCCAGAATTTTCACGTACCTGCAAGTCTAAAAAAATTTTTAAAGCACTGCCCTTTTGAATTTACAATGGATCACTGCTTTGAAGATGTAATCATGGAATGTTCCAGACAAGTTAGACCAGGCCAGAACGGAACATGGATTGGCAGCCAGATTATAGAAAATTACACCACTTTGCATCACTTAGGAATTTGCCACAGCTTTGAAGCATGGCAGGACGGGCAGCTGGCCGGAGGATTTTTTGGAGAACTAATCGGAAGCATTTTCTTTGGCGAAAGTATGTTCACAAAAGTCAGCAATTCCAGTAAATGTGTATTTGTAAAATTTATGGAAAGCTTCATAAAATCCGGGGGCAAATTAATTGACTGCCAGACATATACAGACAATCTTGCCAGATACGGGGCTCACAATATTTCCAGGGAAGCTTTTTTTAAATTCGAAGAACTTTACCTTACCAGAAAAATAAATTTTAAATTCCTTGACATTTAAAAAGTAATTGATATACTATTTGTATAGTATTTTTGCAATTTTACAAACATTATACTATACAAATAAATATGATTACTACTGGTTTTCCTTCCCCTGCTCAAAGCTATGAAGAGCAGACATTTGATTTTAATTCAATTCTCATAGAACACCCGGCTGCAACATTCTGCATGCGCTACAAAGGAAAGGGCGTAGAAGACTGCGGAATCAGAAAAGGTGATATTCTTGTTATAGACTGTTCAAAAATTTGCAAACCTGGAGAAATTTGTGTTACCAGAGAAGATGATAAATTTGTTGCAGTAAGAATTCAAACTGCTGTGGGATTTGAATACCCCTTCTGTTATGTTTCGTCAAAAGGGAAAATTCTACCGCTTAAATATAATTTTGGAGTAGTAAAAGCTGTTGTAAGACTTTTATAAGGAGTAGAGATTGATTTTACATGTGGATGCCAACAGTTTCTATGCCTCCTGCGAACGAATATTCAGGCCGGACCTTTTTGAAACCCCAATTGCAGTACTTTCAAACAACGATGGAATAATAGTAGCATTAGACCAGCACTGTAAAAATCTGGGATTAAAGCGAGGAGACCCATATTTTAAAGTCAAAGATTTATGCAATCGTCTGGGAATACAGGTGTTTTCTTCAAATTACACCCTTTATGCAGATATTTCCCGTCGTCTTAACATAATCTACAGCATGTACTGCCAGACACTGGAAATATACTCCATTGATGAAAGCTTCTTGTTTGTTCCAGATGCCAGAAATCTTGACTACACTCAATTAGGCACTCAGATAAAACAGACAGTGTGGCAGCAGGTTCACATACCTGTGTCTGTAGGAATTGCTCCAACAAAAACTCTGGCAAAAATGTGCAACAAACTGGCAAAAACAAACGGTGGTATATTTGACTGGACAGTTTTAACAGAAAAGCAAAAGGAATCAACACTAAAGCAATATCCGGCAAAAGACATCTGGGGAGTAGGTCCGGCAAAAGCCTACACTTTACTGCAGCATGGAATAAGGACTTCCTTGGATTTAAAAAAACTCCCCTATGCCGATGCACAAAAATTGATTACTGTAAATGGATTACGCACTGTACTGGAATTAAACGGAAGCAGAGCCATAGATCAGATTGAACGGCAGCACCACGACAATATTACGCAAAGCAGGTCTTTTTCGGGGACTGTTACAAAATTTGAAGATTTAGAAAAAACCCTTTATGATTTTACCCAGGAAGCTGTGCGGCGATTAAGAGAAGAAAATTCCGCATGCACAGTAGTTGGTGTTATGATAATGACTGCTCACAATTTCTGCAACTCTGATGGGCATAAAGCACCACCAGCAGATAACCGGGGCGTAAGAAAATATCCAGGCTGTGACTATTCAAACTATGGGTTTTTGCATCTTCCGGAACCTTCAAAAAATCTGGTAGAAATATTCAACTGTGCAAGAAAGATTCTGGCACAAATTTACAGATCAGGATTCTCATACAAAAAAGTGATGATAAATCTAATGGGACTTCAAAACGCAGCAGGGATTCAGGGGGAGCTGTTCCAGACAAAAAGTGTTCAGCAGAAATTAAGGGATGAAAAACTTATGCAGGCCTTTGATAAAATAAATACAAAGTACGGGAAAACAACTTTAACATTAGGGCAGCACACTCATCTGCTGTACAAAAATTCTACCCAGCACGGCACCACAGATGATCCCAAAAACAACCCGTTAAACCTTGCCAGCTGTCACAAATCTGCAAATTATACAACCTGCCTGGAAGAACTTCCGGAAGTAATTTAAAAAGTAAAACATTAAACAAAAAAATTATGCGGAATAGTAGATTCGAACTACTGACCCCCACGATGTCAACGTGATGCTCTAACCAACTGAGCTAACCCCGCAAAAAAAATCCAAGGGCAGCGGATACTACCCCGGACAATTTATGAGTCAAATTAAAAAATATTTAATAAAACTAATTAAATTATTTGCTCAAAACGTTAGCAATTCTGTCAAGAACTTTTTCACGTACCAAAGGTTTTACGATGTAGTTCTTTGCGCCAGTAAGAAGTGACTGTTTAACCAATTCTTCCTTACCAAGAGCACTAATCATTACAACCCGGGCATTCTTGTCAAATGCAATAATTTTTTCAAGAGCAGTAAGACCATCCATACGAGGCATTGTAATATCCATTGTAACAAGATCAATCTTTGGATGAAGCATCTGGTATTTTTCCAACGCATCCTGACCATCAACTGCTGTTGCAATGATTTCATATCCCTGGCTCTGAAGAATCTGTGTAAGCTGTTTAACAACGAAGATTGAGTCATCAACAATCATAATGTTGTATTTTGTTCCATCTGGCTTAATACCAGCTGTTGGGATTGAAACATCAATTGGTGCATCCATCTTTGTCTTCATATATCTTATCTCCTATTTGGGTACAAATTAAATTCTTTCGCGAATTGAAACATTAACTTCAATTTTTCCACATTCAGAAATAAGAGGAACAATAAGAGCCTCTACATTCTGGCCGCTACCACCAAGAGCTGCAATTTCCATATTCTGTCCAACAAATAAAGCAGGAGGAGTAAGATCAAAGCGGAATCCCAAATCGTGGAGCTTTGTAACAGCCTGTGCAGTAATAAGGTTTGCAAGTTCGCTAATAGTTGCTTTTGCAAGATCATCAAAATCAGTAATTTCTTCACCATTCATAGCAGATGCTACTTTAAGTGCAGTTTCGTTTGTCATATCAAAGAGTACACGTCCTTCTACATCACCTGTAAGACCAACCAAAACTGTTACGCCCATAACTGGCATTGCAGTTGATTTAAGGTAAAGTTCTCCACGTTTAACATCCATGCCACCCATAACATCATGCAATACGCTACAAGATGTTTCAACGAAAGGATTAATGTATTCAACTCTCATGTATAGTCCCCCTAAATGTATTAATATTTTAACACATTATTTTGAATTTTCCAATATTTATTTTATATATGAATTTACCGAAACACTGTTCAGTTTTTTCCAGGTACCACCAACTGCTTTTTCATTATCACCAAGGATAAGAATACCATTTCCCTTTAATTTTTCATCAAAATCTTCAAGAAGACCTTTCTGCTGTTCAGGGGTAAGGAATGAAATAACATCTCGGGCAAATACAAGGTCCAATGGAGGAAGTGCATTTGTATTAACGCAGTCATGATATTCAAACATAATCATATCCTTGATTTCTTTGCTGAATGTTAGCTGACCTCCTGCAGTTGTAGAAAGATAGGGTTTAAGATAACTTTCTGCATAACGATCAGGCAATGTAAATAAAGGAGCATTTGATACTGCCAGCAAATCAACATCATGGGCAAAAATACGGATTCTTGAATCTGGATACCGTTTTTTAAGAGCACAAGCCAAAGAATAAGTTTCAAAGCCTTTGCCACAACCCGGATTCCAGACAGTTACTGTTTTTGCCTGATTATCTGGAAGCATTGCAATTACTTTATCACAGAATTCACTAGTCCATAATTCACCATTGAAGCTGGAGTAGAAAGTTGCAAGGAATTTTTCTGAATCTTCCACTGTATCTACAACAGAATTACCTTCGCCCTTTTCTTTTGTCCACTGTTCAAATCGATTTTTAACCCAATTTTCATTAACTTCACTAACATTGAAGTTTTTCATCTGAGCCAGGGATGTTTTAAGGAAATTCCAGTCTACTTCGGAAGGACCCTTTGGAGCTGCTGGTTCAATTTTTACTTCTGGTTCAACAGCAGCAATTGATTCCTGAACTGGTTTCTGAACTTGTTCAGATATAATCTGCTGCTTTTGTTCATAAACAGGTTCTGCTTCTGGTTTTGGAGAAGGTGCTTTTACCGGCTGTTCAACTGTTTTTGCAACTGTTTTTGGAGAAGGTGATTGTACTTGTGGTTTAGATACAGGTTTTGGAGCCGGAGATGGCTGTTCAACAGGAGCCTGTTCTACTGTTTCCTGCTGTTCTGGTTCTTCTTCTACAACTTCTTCTTCAAGCCCAAAAATTCTATTGATGTCAAGAAGAATGTAAAGACGCTTATTTGCTTCTACAACACCCTGAATATATTTAATAGAAATATCCCCAAACAATGGATGAGGAGGCTGAATTGAACTCTTCTGGATACCAACAACTTTGTCTACAGCATCAACTACAACACCAAAATTCTGGTCACCTACTGTTACAATCAGCATGTTTTCTACATAGCGGTCATCTTTTTCTTCTGTTTCAATATTAAAAAACAGTCTGAGATCAATAATCGGAATAATTTCACCGCGAAGATTAAAAACGCCAAGAACAAATTTCTGAGTATTAGGAACATAAGTGTAACGGCCACTCTGAGCAATTTCCTTTACTTTCATAATATCAATGGCATAATCTTTACCGGCAAGTGAAAAAGTAACCATTTTGTAATCTACAACGCTGGCTTCTTTTTTCTGGTCTTCAACATTCTGCAAAAGTTCTAAGTTCAAATTTTCCATAATCTACTACCCTCTTGCCGCAATCATTTCCCGTTCTTTCTTTGCAGTTATTTCCTGCTGAACACCAAGCTCCAGTAATCTGCTTACATCAATAATCAGTGATACAGAACCATCTCCAAGAATAGAAGCCCCTGCAATTGCTGGAGAAGCGGTAAATTTGTCTCTCAAAGGCTTAATTACAACATCTTCTTCACCAATAAGAGAATCAACCATAATACCGATTTTCTTTTCCTGTGAACCAACAATAACAATAAAGCAGTTCTCACTGTCATTTGTATTCTTAATGTTAAACAGACGGCTTAAACGTAAAATTGAAATTACTTCGTTTCTTACATTCAAAACCTCATAGTTATCGATTGTATTAATATCAGTAATTGGAACTCTCTGGCTTTCTATAACATTGGCAATTGGAATTGAATAAATTTCCTGACCAACATTAACAAGAAGCCCCTGAATAATTGCCATTGTAAGAGGAAGTTTAATTGTAAACTTTGTGCCCTTTCCTAATTCACTTGTAACGCTGACTGAACCATTAAGCTTATTAATCATTGTGCGAACAACATCAAGTCCAACACCACGACCAGAAACATTAGTGATTTTATCACTTGTACTAAAACCAGGCATAAAAATAAGATTGTAGACTTCCTGATCTGTAAGTGCTTTACTTGGATGAACAAGACCTTTTTTAATTGCTTTTTCACGAACTTTGTTTACATCAATTCCAGCACCATCATCAGCAATTTCAATAATAATCTGGTTACCTTCGTTAAAAGCTTTAAGAAGAAGTGTTCCTGTTTCGTCTTTACCGGCAGCAATTCTTTCTGCAGGAGTTTCAATTCCATGGTCTACAGAATTGCGGACACAGTGCATAATCGGATCAAGCAAATCCTCTGTAACAGCTTTATCAAGTTCTGTATCTTCACCTTCTATAACAAGATTGACTTTACGTCCCAAATCACGGCTAAGATCACGGACAACTCTTGGGAATCTGCTAAAAATCTGACTGATTGGAACCATTCGGATTTTCATTACCCCTTCCTGAAGTTCACCAGTAATACGGCCAAGATTCTGTGTAGAAGAACGGTTTTTAGTAATTGCATTTTTAAATTCAGTTGTATAAGAATCGTAGAAATTCACAATTCCAGAATTTTCTTCCCTGAATTTTTGAGCAAGTTCTGAAATATTTTTACCGCTTTTTGCCTGTTCAAGATATTTGCTCATATCATCAAAAAGCTTTGAACATTTTTCCCGGTATGAATCACCAAGAACCTGAAGCTGATTCTGCAAAGCTGCAAGTTGAGCACTATTCTGATTAAAGGCAGCCTTAACAATAACTGTTTCTGAAACAAGATTAAGGAGAGAATCAATGCGTTTTGAATCTACACGAAGAATAGAACCACTGTTAACAGCTTTATTAGGCTGAGATGATTTCTTTGCTCCTTCAACAGCTTTAGGAGTTGCCTGTACAACAGTTTCTGCATGTTCTGGAGCCGGAGGAACAATGTCCTGTACCGGAGTTTCTGCAACTGGGGCAGAAGCTGAAGCCGGATCCGCAACTGGCAAAAGACTTGCATCACAAGCCAAAGTAACATCTGTTAAATAAGCTGCATCTTCAAGAGTGTCCTGGTCTGCTTCCGTTGCAATATAATAAACAACCTGAAAATAGAAATTATCTGAATAAAGATCATCAAAATCAGGAACAGTTTTAATAACAGTACCAGTTTCTTTAAGGCGTGCAAACACCTGAATACCGCCAACACTGTTCATTGGGTTTGATTCATCAAAAGTAACGTTAACTGCCCAAATTTTTGAATCCTCAGGAGCAGCATTCTGAAGTTCCAGAACTTCGTATTCACTTAATACCGGAAGAGGAGGCATTCCATTATCCTGAGTAGCCGGAGCCTGAACAGGAGCTGGTTTAGAAATCATTCCAGCAGGTTTTGGAGGAGATTTCTTTTTTCCGTCACTTGCAGGAATATAAGATTTTATTTTAGCTACGAGATCAGAAATATCTTTTGAATATACCTGTCCGTTTGTACGGGTTTCAAGCATTGCTTTAATTGTATCAATAGATTTTAAGAGAACGTCAACAATATCTTCTGTAACTTCTACTTCCCTGCTGCGAATAGGATCAAGCAGATCTTCTACATCATGGCAGAAACCAGCAAGTTCGCTCATTTCTACTGTAGCAGAACTACCCTTTAATGTATGGGCAGCCCTGAAAATTTCATCTATAGCATCATGATCTGTAGGGTCATTTTCTATTACGAGAATATTACTTTCAAGATTTTCTACCATCTGCTCTGCTTCAGAAAAAAAATCCTTTAGAAGCTCTTCATTGTTTATATCAAGATAATCACTCATAGCACCTATATTTTAAACTTGAAATCTACTGAAGTCAAGTCAATTTTTTATTTTAGAATGTAAGCTTAGCAAGACGGCTGCAGGCTTCTTCTACATCTGCCCTGTGACCGAATGAGCTGAAACGGATAAAACTTTCGCCACTTGGTCCAAAACCAGCACCAGGAGTTGTTACAACGTTACATTCGTTAAGAATCTTGTCAAATACTTCCCAGCTTTTCATTCCAGGGAATTTTGCCCAAACATAAGGACCATTTCCTGTAAAGTAAATTTCAACTCCGGCTTTCTTAAAGTTTTCACCTTCCAGTGCAGTTTTAATAAGACGGCCGTTCTGGAGATAATAATCAACAAGACCTTTCATTTCTGCAAGACCTGTATCATCAAGGGCTGCAATTCCACCAGCCTGAGCAATATTTGAAGCACCGTTGAACAAAGTTGTCATAACACGGTTCCAGTCTTTATTAACAAGTGAACCGTCTGAAAATTTCAATTCATTTGGAACAACGCTCCATCCCAGTCGTACACCAGTAAATCCGGCAGGTTTTGAGAAAGAATTGATTTCTATTGCACATTTTCTTGCACCTTCAACTTCGTAAATTGTCTTTGGAAGGTTTTCGTCTCTGATAAATGCACTGTAAGCAGCATCGTAAATGATAATGCAGTCATTTTTAATAGAAAAATCAACAAGTTCCTTAAGCTGTTCTTTTGTTGCTGTTGCACCAGTAGGATTGTTTGGTGAACAGAAATAAATGATTGAATTCTTTTTTACGCTTTTAAGATTTGGGAAAAAGTTGTTTTCAGGAGTACATGGAAGATAAGAAATTCCTTTGTAACCACTTCCATTGTTTTTTCCGGCAGCACCAACTACAACACTTCCGTCAACATAAACTGGATATGCTGGATCCTGTACTGCAACTTTTACTTTGCTTCCAAACAGTGTCTGGATTCTTGCAATATCACATTTTGCACCGTCGCTTACAAAAACTTCGCTGGCATCTGCCATTCCCTTGTAATAAACTTCTGCAATTTTTTTGCGGAGAGCAGTATTTCCCTGTTCATCACCATATCCAGAGTAACCTGCTGCAGTTCCAAGATCTTCTACATAGTTTTTCATTCCTTCTACAATATGAGGAGTAAGTGGTTCTGTTGTGTTGCCGATTCCAAGGCTGATGATTTTTGCATCCGGATGAGCTGCCTGATATTCTTTTCTTCTTCTTGCAATTTCTGGAAATAAATATCCAGCTGTAAGATTTGCAAAATTCTGATTTCTTTTAATCATATATTTCTCCTATAAAAAAAGTAAAGAAGATTGTTTCAACAATCGATTGACTTTTTACGCTGTTCCGTAATGTAATGAGGAACAGCAGTTAAATAATATTCGTTCTGTTTTGTCTACAGAATATAACGCTGAAGATCCTGATTCTCTACAATTCCATTAAGCTTCTTTTCTACAAATTCAGAATCGATTGTAATTGTCTGCCCTTTGTAAGAATCTGCATCAAAACTTAACTCTTCAAGAACAGTTTCCATAATTGTATGAAGTCTTCTGGCTCCGATATTTTCTGTTTTACTGTTTACTTCTTCTGCAAAGGAAGCCATTTTGTCTACTGCACTTTCATCAAAGTTCACTGTAACACCTTCTGTTCCAAGCAAAGCCTCATACTGTTTGATAAGCGCATTTTTTGGTTCGGTAAGAATACGCTTGAATTCATCTTTATGAAGGCTGTCTAATTCAACTCTAAGAGGAAAACGTCCCTGAAGTTCTGGAATTAAATCACTTGGAGCGGCAATACTGAACGCACCTGCACCGATAAAAAGAATATGTGTTGTATTGATTACTCCCCATTTTGTATTTACATCGCAACCTTCAACAATCGGAAGAATATCACGCTGCACACCTTCCCGGCTTACCCCCTGACCGCTGTAAGAATTCTTTACGGCAATTTTATCAATTTCATCAATAAAAATAATTCCGCTCTGTTCAACACGTTTTTTTGCTTCATCAGAAACTTTGTCTTTGTCTACCATGTTTTCCAGCTGTTCCTGAGTAAGGATTTCACGAGCCTGCTTAATTGTAACAGTTTTTCTGTGAGTACGTCCTGAACCGTTAAGCATATTCTGAAGATTTGAAATTCCTTCTGCAAAATCTTCCATATTTCCGCTGTTAAGCATTTCAAAACCAGGTGATTTTACTTCATTGTGAACAGTAATTTCTACAGTTCTTTCTTCCAGTTTGCCCTCTCTAAGCATTGCACGGAATTTTTCCCGAGTTGAAGCATTTGTTTTTTTATCTTCTTCCTCTTTTGCCAGCTGTTCAGGAGTTTTTTCTACTGGCTTTTCTTCTGTTTTACTGTCATCAGACTTAATAAGAAACGGGCTTTCCTTTGAAATGCTGATTACACCAGCCTGAATAGGACTATCGTTGCCAAAAATATTTCCAATAACGTTAAATTTTGGGGAATCTCCAGATTTCTTTTTATCATCTTTTTTATTTGTTCCAGGCAGAAGTAAATCCAGCAGTTTTTCTTCTACAATTGGGGCACACTGTTCTTTAAGCTGTTCCTTCATTTCGTTCTTTACAAGATTAAAACCTACAGCCATAAGATCTCTTACCATGCTTTCTACATCACGGCCAACATATCCAACTTCTGTATATTTAGTTGCTTCAACTTTAAGAAACGGACTACCTGCAAGCTTTGCAAGACGGCGGGCAATTTCTGTTTTACCTACACCAGTTGGTCCAATCATAAGAATATTTTTTGGTGCAACTTCATCCCTGATTTCTTCTGGCAGCATGAGCCGTCTGTTTCTGTTACGAAGGGCAACTGCTACGCATTTTTTTGCCTTTTCCTGACCGATAATATAACTGTCTAGTTTTTCTACAACCTGTTTTGGTGTAAGACAATTTTCCAAGTTAAAATTTTCCATATTAGATTTCCTCGCAAGTAATACAATCGTCTGTATAAATACAAATTGATCCTGCTATTTTAAGTGATTTTTCTGCAATTTCTTTTGCGCTGTAATCACTGCTTTCAAGATAAGCAAGAGCTGCAGCATAAGCATAATTTCCACCGCTGCCAATTGCAAGCACATCATGTTCAGGTTCAATTACATCTCCGTTTCCGCTGATAAGAAGAATCTTAGAAGAATCTGCAACAAGAAGAAGGGCTTCCAGTTTGCTCATGCTTCTTTCTGTTCTCCAAAGCTTTGCAAGTTCAACAGCACTTCTTGTAAGGTCACCATTAAACTCTTTTAACTTTGATTCAAATTTATCAAAAAGAGTAAAAGCATCGGCTGTAGCACCGGCAAATCCAGTAAGAACTTTTCCGTCAAAAATACGGCGGACTTTGCGGGCGTTACCTTTCATAATTGTATTTCCCATAGTAACCTGACCATCGCCGGCCATGGCAACTTTACCATTTCTTTTAACAGCTATAACTGTTGTACTGCGAATTTTTTCATTCAATTCCATTTTATTCCTCCGTATTGTTTTCCATCTCTGCATGAGGGAAAGCTTTCTTATATACTTCTTTTAATCGTTCTGTATTGATATGTGTATAACGCTGGGTTGTACTTATTGTTGCGTGTCCCAGCATTTCCTGAACCACTCTTACATCAGCCCCATTAGACAGCATGGCAGTTGCAAAAGAATGTCTAAAAGCGTGGGGATTCATATGACGCTTTGTGCCTTCTTCTCCACTGTATTTTGAAACAATATACCAGATTCCATGTTCAGTAAGAGCTTTTCCTTTCTGATTAATAAAAACATTCATTACAGGAGCCCCGCCACCAGGCATTGTATAAGGATACATCATTTTACGGCTTTGCAGGTAAGTTTTTAGAGCATTAACACTTGCTGCTTCAAAAAACACTCTTCTGTCTTTATTCCCCTTGCCAGTTACAATTGCACTGGAATAATCGTTTTCAAAATCTGTTAATTTTAAAGCTGCTATTTCACTTACACGGCATCCACTGGAATAAAGCATTTCAAAAATTGCAGTATCTCTTTCTGGCCATAAAAGTTGATTTTCCTGAGGCATTTTGCAAAGCTGATCAACTTCTGATTCTGTCATAAATCTTGGCAGATGCTTTGGAACCTTTACTGTTTTTAATTCAAGAGAAGGATTTGATGAAATGTAATTGAACTTCCTGCAATATGCAAAAAGCCCCCGAACACTGGCAATAAACCTGTTAATGGAAGTGGCCTTATATTTTGCCAGTGAAAGCTGACCAACACATTGTCTCAAATCTTCAAAACTAACAGCTTTAACTGGTTTTGCCCCACCAAGAAATTTATAGAGATTCTTAAAGTCTTCCCTATAGCTTTCTACAGTCTTAAGGGCATAACCTTTTACAGAATCGATGTATAACAGAAATTCTTCTCCGCAGTCCTGCAATGTTTCCGGTGCTCTTGCTGGGAACGATGCCATAGCAATAGGGTCACTAGTTGTAAACATTTCATCCTGGGAGATAATTTTTTCCATTGATTAATCCTATTTATTTTCCTGATTACTCTTTGCAAAATTGTCCAAATCACTCTGAGAAATTTCTTCATCTGCTGAATGGAGAAAATCACAATCCGGATTAATGCAACTCTTGTAAGAACCATTCTTTTTATCGTTCTTTTCTACAAGGAACCAGCCGCATTTAGGGCAGTTAACTTCGATTGGCTTAAAATGAGTAATAAAGTTGCACACAGGATAATTTGTACAGCCAAAAAATTCCTTGCCGCGACCTTTGTTTTTACGGGCAACAATATCACCGGTGCAACCTGGCATCGGGCATTTTGCAAGAGGAATTGACTTAGTATTGTGACATTCCGGGAATCCTGAACAGGCCAGGAAGTAACCGAATCTTCCAAGTTTTTTTACAAGAGGTTTACCGCATTTTTCACAAATCTGATCTGTTACTTCATCAAGAGAACCTTTAAAACTTTCCTGCTTAACCATTACTTCATCAACAAGTTTCTTAAAATCAGGCCAGAAATCACCAAGCATTTTTGTCCACTTCAAATTTCCGTGGCTTACTTCATCAAGCTGGGCTTCCAGATCTGCAGTAAATTCTTCATTAATAACCTGAGGGAAACTTTCATCAAGAATCTTATAAACCATTTTTCCAAGAATTGTTGGCACAAGCTGTTTATTGCTTTTAGAAACATAGTATCGGTCAAGCAAAGTATTGATTGTAGGCGCATAAGTTGCAGGACGTCCCAGTTTCTTTTCGTCAAGAACTTTAATGATGGAACCGTCATTATACCGTGCAGGTCCCTGAGTAAAATGCTGTTCAGGATGGAATTTTTCTCTGTTTAATTCTTCCCCCATTTTTAAAACAGGAATTGAACCGGAATTTTCTTCCTTAGATGACAAAGTTTTAATAACACTGTAAAAGCCTTTGTCTCTGATTCTGCTGGCATTGATTCTAAAAATGGCTTCACCTGCCTGAATATCTGCGCTTGTTGTAACAGTTTTTGCACACTTCATCTGGCTGGAAACAAATTTTTCCCATATAAGAGCATAAAGTTTGTACTGGTCACGAGTAAGGTATTCCTTAATACTGTCCGGTGTATAACTTGTGTATGTTGGACGGATACATTCATGAGCATCCTGAGCATCTTTTTCTACATTGTAAATAACCGGCTGTTCTGGAAGCTGATCCGGATAATTTTTAGAAAGCCATTCACGAACATCATCCATAGCATTCTGACTGATACGAACAGAGTCTGTACGCATATAAGTAATAAGACCAACTGGATTTGCACCGATATTAATACCTTCATAAAGCTGCTGAGCAATCTGCATTGTTTTGCGGGAAGTGAATCCAAGTCTATTTGCCGCTGCCTGCTGAAGTTTTGATGTGGTAAAAGGAGGTTTAGGGCTAACTGATTTTTCTGTTTCCTTAATTTCTTTTACGATACATTTATTGCTGTTTATTTCTTCTATAATTTGATTTACTGCACTTTCTGATTTTAATTCGGCTTTTTCTCCCTTATAGCGGACAAGCTGTGCTGTAAATTTTGACTTTCCCTTTACAAAATCGGCATCAAGAGTCCAGTATTCTTCCGGAATAAAGTTTTCTACTTCTTCTTCCCTTTCACAAATCAACTTTAATGCAACAGACTGAACTCGTCCTGCACTAAGCCCATTCTTTACTTTCTTCCACAAAATCGGACTAAGATTATAACCTACAAGACGGTCAAGAATACGGCGGGCTTTCTGGGCATCAACCATTGCTTCATCAATTTCCTGAGGATTGTTAACAGCTTCTTTAATTGTTGCTGCAGTTGTATCATGAAACCGTACCCGAACAATTTTTGCATCAGTTTTATCTTTAAGAGCATTATTCAAATGCCATGCAATTGCTTCTCCTTCACGGTCAGGGTCCGATGCCAGCATAATTGTTGTGGCTGATTTTGCTTCTTTCTGCAGTTCTTTGAGAAGTTTTGCTTTTCCCCGAACAGTGATGTATTCAGGCTGAAAATTATTTTCTGTATCAATTGCAATACGACTTTTAGGAAGATCAATAAGATGTCCCATACAGGCTTTTACAGTATACCCGGAGCCCAGATAATGCTGAAAATTTTTTGCCTTAGTAGGAGATTCTACAATTACAAGAGTATGATTCTTCTGCTTTTCGCTCTTCTTTTTTTTATTTGTAGTCTTCTTAGTAGTTTTCTTTGCTGCAGTTTTCTTTTCTTCTGCCATAACAATCCTCTGATATTCGTTTATTGGTCCGTAAAAAGTTCCAATTGTATATTTTTTTTTATGTTGATTCTGTCATCATTCATAACTTTAACAAAATCTTCAAAATTTCCTATAACAGGTGCTCCTTCCATTCTGTACTTTTCTACTGAATTAAAAGCATTTTTCTTGCCGTTAATTTTTTTTGCATCTTCCAGAAAACAGCATTCATGGAGCATTAATTCACGGTTATTGTCTACCGCAAACTGAGCTGTAATCAAAGCTCCACTACCAGGGGGAGCCTGCATAACTACAGTTGAAGGAGAAAGTCCTGCAATGATTCTGTTGCGCTGAACAAACCTCCAGTTCTCTACAGGACTAAAGGGCGCATATTCACTTATAAGACACCCGCCACTTCTTATTATTCTTAACGCCAGGCTTTTATGAGCAGAAGGCGTAACTGTATCTATTCCGCAAGGTAAAACTGCACAGGTACATGATTCTTCTTCCGAATCCAAGGCACCTTTATGGGCAAAAGCATCAACTCCATAAGCAAGCCCGCTTACAACACACATTTTTTCTCTTGCGGCAGTTTTTGAAAAATCCAGTGTATTTTGAGCAGTTTGATTAAGAATCCGCCTGGTTCCTACTACACTTACGCAGGGCTTTTCCAGGCACCTAGGATTCCCACGGTAAAAAAGGAGGTAAGGAGGATCAAACCATTCCCTTAACATTGCTGGAAAATCATCACTGGTAAAACATAAAGCACCAATAGAAAGCTTTTCCATAACAGCTGCACTTTTTCTGGTTCTTTCTGCCAGCAGTTTTCCGTCAAAAAACTTAGCCTTTATATCCCTGTGCAAGAATTTTTCAAAATCTTTTAAAGACAGTATCGCAAGTTCATTAAGATTGTCAATATTTTTACGCAAAATAATTTTTTCTTTGCAGGATAAAAAAGTGATTTGCGATAAAGCAATGTCCAGAATGTCAAATTTCTCTGTTTTTTTAGTATTTTTTTCTGCCATATATTTTAAGTTAAGAAAAAAAGGTGCAAAAGTCAAATTTATGGCAGAAATTTTAATTATTCGTAAATTTTATTGATTACAAATTCTTTGTTGTCTTGTGCTTCTTTTAATTTTACAGCCCCAGGATTAAGGGAAATGATTTTGTCATATAAATCAACTGCTTTCTGATACTGTTCTGTGCAATAATAAACTCTTGCAAGGGCAAACATTCCATCAACATCTCTAGTTTGAACAGAAACAAATTTTTCCAGGTGAGGAATTGCTTTTTCGTGTTCAAGAAGCTGGAAAGTGTAAAGAATTCCAACTGCATACATTGCTCTGTAATATTTAGGATCTTTATCAAGGGCAGTTAAATATGCTTTCTCCGACATTCTAAAATAATCTTTCTGAGTAGCTGTTGCTGTATTATTTACACCAATTGATGCAATTCCCATCTGTCTGGCACAAACTCCAATGTAATAAAAAAGGTTTGCATTGTCCGGATAATAACCTGCAGCTTTCTGAAAACATTCAAGGGCTTTACCGTACATTCTCTTATCAAGATAACGTGTTCCAAGAATTTTATACCAGATTCCAACCTGTGCTTCTGCTGTAACAAGATCGTCAATTCTAGACTGATATTTAGAAATTGCATCTTCCAGTTCTTGAATTGTTGTTGGATTACTCACACCTTCTTCCAGACGCTGAAGACTTTTTATCTGTGCTGAATTTCTCTGGCACGAAATAAATGAACTTAAAATAAAAATTAAACTCAACAAAATAGATAGAAAACGTTTCATAATAATCTCCTTTTATTTCTGCTCTACAGATTCCCTGTCCGGGAAAAATTCCTTATGGTACATTTTTAATTCTTCACTTTCTACGTGAGTGTAAATCTGAGTTGTAGACAAATCACTGTGGCCAAGAAGTTCCTGAACAGAACGTAAATCGGCACCGCCAGCCAGAAGATGAGTTGCAAAACTGTGGCGCAATGTATGAACCTTTGCATCAACTCCGCATTTATCTTCCAGAGCTTTAAAATTTTTCCATACCCCTTTGCGGCTTATTGCATCCCCTTTGCTGTTTACAAAAAGTTCTGCAGTGCTTTTTCTTCCACATAAAACAGGACGTACCTCTTCTATATATTTTTTTAGCCAGAACATAGCCTGTCCGCCAAATGGAACAATGCGTTCTTTATCACCCTTTCCCCTGACAAGAATAAGCTGCTGCTCAAAATGAATATTTGAAAGTAAAAGTGAACAAGATTCGCTTATTCTAAGACCACAGCTGTAAATTAATTCATACAATGCACGGTCTCTTATTCCCAAAGGTTTTGAAACATCAATTGAATCAAGGATTGAATCAACCTGCTCAACACTTAATACTTTTGGAAGCTTCCGGCTTGCTTTTGGTCTGTCCAGTTCCAGGGCATAATTTTCTTTCCATATATTATTGCGTTTTAAAAAATTGCCAAGAGAACGTAAAGAAGAAATATCTTTAGAAATTGTAAGTGAACTCATTCCTTTGGAAGAACGGTCAATAAGATAGTAAACCATAACTTGTGTATCAACCTGCTGAATTTCTGTATGACATTCTTCCAGCCATTGCAGAAATTCACCACAGGCTTGAACATAAGTCTGGGCTGTAAGGGGAGCTGCTCTTGAGACAAGAATTAAATCTGAATAATATTCGTCCAGAAGTGTCATTAGAGAAGTTCCCGATTAATTATTCCTGAGAAAGGTTGATTCCAGAACCAAAACGGAAATTCTTTTTTCTTAAAAATGCTGGCTGCTGAATATTATTTGGGTCAACTGCAAAATCATCACCAGAATTCAATTCCATATTATTAAATGCATTTTCATGTGGAACAAAAATATTTGAGTTTTCTGCACTTGAGTAAAGTCCTGGATTTGATGGGCTGGTAGCAGAAAAATTTTTACCTCTTGTAGCGTTTACAAAATCACCAAAATCAACCATTGTATCATTTTCTTCTTTCTTCTGGACAACAGCATCTGCTTCATCAAAACCAGTTGCAATAACTGTAACCTTTACTTTATCTTCCATTGTTGGGTCAACAACCTGTCCCCAGAATACTGAATGACCTGGAGCTGCATTACAAGTAATTGTTGTACCAATATCTTTGATTTCTTTCATTGTTAATGATTCAGGACCAACAATATTGTAAAGAACCTTTTTAGCACCATCAATGTGTCTGTTATCAAGAAGAGGATTATTAATTGCATTCAAGGCTGCATCAATTGCTCTGTTTGGACCTTCACCAATACCAACACCAAGAATTGCATCATGCTGATGTTTCATAACTGTACATACATCAGCAAAGTCACAGTTAACACGGCCATGAACAGTAATGATTTCTGTAATTCCACGTACGCCCTGACAAACAACATCATCAAGAATATTAAAGGATTCAATGAAAGTTGCATTTTCATCAACATAATCAAGCTCAAGAACTTTCTGATTTGGAATTTCAATAAGAGAGTCTACATTTTCCCGAAGCTTAGAAAGACCGGATTTAGCATAAGCCATACGAGCAGGACCTTCAAATTCAAATGGAGTTGTAACAACTGCTACAGTAAGAGCTCCAATATCACGGGCAATTTTAGCAACAATTGGAGCACTACCAGTACCAGTTCCACCACCCATTCCACAGGTGATTACAACCATATTGGCACCTTCAAGTTCCTTCTTGATCATTTCTGTATCTTCGATTGCTGCATTTTCGCCAACTTCAGGATTTCCACCGGCACCAAGTCCCCCAGTTAATTTCTGACCAATGGCAAGTCTTTTTCCTGCAGGGCTTTTATTTAATGCCTGAAGGTCTGTATTTATTACAATATATTCTACACCTTTAACATCAGTTTCTATAAGACGCTTGACGGCATTTGATCCACCGCCACCACAACCAACTACTTTAATGATTGTTGGGTTTCCTTCATCCAGCTTGTTCTGCTGTTCACCTGTAACTTGAATTTCGTACATTATTTCCTCCCGACCCAAAACAGAAAAAATCTGCTAAAAAAAAATATATTACAGCAGAAAAACAGTTTATCCCCATAACCAATTTTTCTGCCAGTTATTCATACAAAACTATTAAAAGAAATCACTGAATATTCTTTTAACATTAGAAAAGAAACCGCTTGCACTTTCTCCGGAATCAAATTTTCTAGCTTTCTTTTTACTCTTCTGACTGCTTGAAAAATCTTTATTTACAAGAACCAGACCAACTGCAGTTGCAAAATCCGGTTCACGATAGCATTCATTAATAACACCCATTGAAGCACAGCCACCAATGCGTACAGAAGTAGTTTCAAATATTTCCTGGCAAAGTTCTACAACACCAGGCATAAGCGCTCCACCACCAGTAAGAACAATACTTCCGTGAATAATGCCAATATTTGATTTCTTTACGATTTCCTTTCTGACCATTTCAAAAATTTCTGACACTCTAGGCTGAATGATTTCAACAAGGTTGTAGCGTGTCATTGTTTCTGGACCTCTGCCCCCAACACCAGGAATTATTACTTCTTCGTTCTTTTCATTACCAAAACACCAGCAGGCGCCGCTTTCGATTTTGATTCTCTCTGCAATTGATGAAGGAATTCCCTTTAGATAAGCAATATCATTTGTAACAAGATTTCCACCCACCGGAATAGAAGCAGTAAATACAGGTGCATTATTTTTTACAACAATAACATCTGTTGTTCCGCCGCCCATATCAATAAGAATCGAACCTAATTCCATTTCGTCATTATGAATAGTTGCTGTAGTAGAAGCAAGAGTTTTGAGCATAATTGAATTAAGGTAATAATTAGCCCGGGACATACATTCCTGAATTGTAGAATATGCTGTAAGACTTGCAAGAACAAGATGAACACAGGCATCAAGACGAACGCCGAATGTTTTAAGCGGATTCTGAGTACTTGTTCCGTCTACAAAATATTCCTGAGGAATAACATGAAGCAATGTTTTATCTGAAGGAATAATAACAGCCTTTGCACTTTCAATTGCCCTGGCTTTTGTACTTTCTGAAATTTCAATGGATCGGTTTTTACCGCTTGGGTCTACGCAGCAGTTACCTCTGGAATTTAAACTTTCAATTTGACTTCCACCAATGGCAGTAAATACAGAAACAACTTGAACACCTGCCATAAGCTCTGCATCTTCAATTGTTTTCTGAATAACATTTTTACAGGCATCAATATTTACAATAACACCGTTTCTTACACCCTCAGAAGGATTTTGAGAAACACCAATTATTTCTACATTATTGTCTTCATGCAGCAGCCCGATTACTACTCGTGTATTACATGTACCAATATCAAGACCAACTATTATATCTTCCAAAATAATCCACCCTTTTTTATATCCCCGTAAGATAATATCAAATTTTACTGATTTTTGGAATAACTTACAACCCCATAACGTAAATTAATTGATCTTACATCAGGCTCAATTTTATTAACAACGTCCAGGGCAACCATCATATATTTAAGAGCATCTTCATCTAGTGAACGGTCAGTATAAACTTTAACCTTAGAATCAACAGGATAAAACACCAGTTCATAGCTGCCAAACTCTGCAGGCACAACCTGAATTTCACTGATTTTGCTAAAATAATTTTGTTTAGAGCATTTAATTTGAGAAATCTGATCCATAAGTGAACGGTATTTTTCACTAAGACGCATTTCATTTTTAATTTTATCAACTGGAAGACCAGTTACAAGAGGAACCGAAGTATCTTCAAGAATTTCTTTTTTCTGAACAGGAAACAAAACACCGTTTTTATCAATCTGAACAGCCTGAACTTTATTCCCAAGATTAACAAGAGTTTTTGCAACCGGAACACGTTCCTTGATTTTAATTACAACCTTATCAGGAAAATGTTTTTCTACACCTGGAACACTGGAAATAAGAATTGCAGCTTTTTTTGAATCGAATTGCATCCAGTTAGCAGTCTGAACAGTTTTTAAAAGTTGAGAAAACTGATCTTTAGAAAACATATTCAAACCCGAATAAACAATTTTAGCCGAAGCCGTACATGGAATTACAACAGTAAAAAGGAGTGCCTCAAAAGCAAGGAATCCGCACATTACAGCCACAAAAATTTTAATAGCACGGATTGTCTTTGATGTATTCACAGAAGTTCCTGAGGTTGATTTAGAATTTTCTTTTTTTGACTTTGACCCTGTTAATTCAAAATCATCACTAAAATTGATGTCATCAAAATTAATTTCTTCAAAGTCATAAGATTTAAATGCTGCTGAATTAGTCATAAAAACCTGCCAGTTCTAAAATTTCATCTTTTGATTCAGATGTATTGTTTCGTTTAATTCCACTTTTTCTGGAACCGTAATTTGTATATAAAGTTTTCTCACAGTGGGAAGCGTTAAGCATAAAACCACACATACACAAAGTTACAATTATAGAAGAGCCCCCAAACGAAAAGAATGGAAGCGGAATTCCTGTACTTGGAAGAGTGCCGCAAACAACTGCAATATTCACAACTGACTGAAAAACAATCAGAAAACCGCAGCCTAATGTACCATAAGCGGCAAATCCATCCCTTGTTGTAATTCCAACCATTACGCAGCGGATTGCAAAATAAGAAAGAAGCACAACATATATTAATACGCCAAAAAGACCCATTGATTCTGCCCATCCGGCAAAAATATAGTCTGTCTGAACTTCCGGAATTGAATTAATTTTAGAAAGCCCGCTGCCAAGTCCCAATCCCCAGAAACCGCCGGCAGCAATTGCATCTTTTGAATGCATTAACTGATATGCTGTTGTCTGAGCAAAATCTTCTGGTTTAAGCCATGCCATCAGACGGGCAATGCGATAATCTTTTGCAAAAATAACAATCAAACCAAAACAGACTGCAAGAATTGCAAAAGGAATAAGCCATGCTAATTTTGCACCAAAAAAGTAAAACATCATAATCGCAGAAAAAAGAATTATAACTGCAGTACTAAAATCTTTCTGTAAAATAACACTTACAACAAAAAAGATCAGACCTAAAATACAATTCACAGAAATAGTTTTATCTTCCTGCATTGAATCCTGTTTGTCAAACAAATTTGCCATAAAAAGAATTACTGCAAATTTTGCAAGTTCAGAAGGCTGAAAAGAAGAAAGGAATGGAAGTCTAAGCCATCGTCTTGCACCGTTTTTTTCTATACCGATTCCTGGAATACAAACAAGTATACAGAGAGCAAGAGTAATAATTGTAAATGCAGGAAGCACTTTTCTGATTGCACTCATTGGAACAAGAGCAAAAACAAGAAGTCCTGCAAGACCAATTACACTGGAAATAAGCTGATGAGTAAAAAAATAATTTTTATTTCCAAACAAACGCAGTCCAACATTAGGAGAAACAATGTAAAGAGTAAACATACCAAGACCCCACAAAAGCAGAGTTGCAATGAGTAAACCTTTATCTGTTCTTCTATATTGTCCAACCGGACGTTCTGCCTGGAAAGTATAATCCATTATTTACTCTCCTGCATTAAAATTGAAGTCAATTTTTCCAGTCCCATAGAACGGCTTGCCTTAATTAAAACAATATCCCCCCCTTTACAGAGAGAATTGATTTTTTCTGCAATTTTTAAAAGTTCATTTTCAGAGGATGATTCATAATATGCAGATTTTGAACTGTCGCAAAAACTTTCAAATCCTTCTTTAATTTCAGGCCCTGCAAAAAATACAAAATCGGCACCTGCAGCTTTTGCCTGAATTCCAGCATTTCTGTGAGCATTTACAGAATCACTGCCCAGTTCCTTCATATCACCAATTACAATAATTTTTTTCTGACCAGCAGAAACAGGAATTGAACCAAAGAATTCAAGAGATTTTTCCATTGAATCTGGATTTGCATTATAACAATCTTGAATTACAGTATACTTTCCTTTGATTACTTCACTGCGGCCAAAAAGTCCTTTCATAGAATTAATACCAGTTGAAATTTCTTTTTCTGTAAGACCAAGAGCAAGCCCAAGTTCTACTGCAGCAAGAGCATTTTTAAAATTATAAATTCCAGGAAGCTTCAAAACACATTTTTCTGAACCAACAAAAAATTCTGTTCCTTCAAGACCAAGATTTTTTACGCCGGAAATTTTTTCATCATCAGGATTACCGTA
The DNA here is from genome assembly GCA_016296205.1 of Treponema sp. GTDB lineage: Bacteria > Spirochaetota > Spirochaetia > Treponematales > Treponemataceae > Treponema_D. The sequence continues at coordinate 26,216 of JAEDJS010000006.1, forward strand.
ATACAAAACACCAGCATTTTTCTCTTCTGCATAATCTGTCATATAATCAAGAAAATCATCACCATAAGGAATAAAAGCAATTCCATTCTGATAGTTTCCAAGATAATTAAACGCATTGCATTTTTCTTTTGCAATATTTTCACGGCTTCCAAGGATTCCAATATGAGCACTTCCAATGTTTGTAACAACTGCATACTGAGCTTTGAGAACTTGCGAAATTTCTTTTATCTCATTTACGCGGTTCATTCCCATTTCAAAAAGGCCAACTTCATGTTCACTTCTGATATTGAATACACTTAATGGCAGACCTGTTTCGCTGTTGAAATTTCCTTTATTTGTAATAACATTAAATTTCTGAGAAAGAACACTGGCTGCAATTTCCTTAGTTGTTGTTTTCCCACTGGATCCTGTTACTGCAATTTTAATAAGCTTTGGAAATTTTGATACATATTTTTCTGCAGAATTCTGCAAAGCGGTCATATTATTTTTTACAGTAATAAAACAAACATCAGGATTTTTACTTATAAGCTCCTGATACATTGAATTATCTTTTGAATAATTTTGGTCCTGAATAAAAACAACAGATGCGCCCTTTTCTATTGCAGACGGAATATATTTATGCCCATCCTGAAATTCACCTACAAGAGGAAAAAACATTGTTCCATTTTCTACTGCTCTGGAATCTGTTTGTACGCTAGTAAAATTGATTTCTGACGTTTTTGAAACTAAAGAACCACCTGTAGACTCAAGAAGTTCTTTAAGATTTAAAAGACTTGAACTCATTTTTTATTCCCCTTCATATCAACGCGAACAATTTCATCACTTTCTGCCTTACGCATTCCCAATTCATTCTGGGCAATTTCTTCTATGCGCTGGCTTGAGGAAAGCACACTGATATCGGTAATGAGTTTTTTATTCTCTTCAATTAATTTTTCTTCTTTCTTTTCAAGAGTCAGAATTTCATCTTTTAAATCTGTATATTTTCTGGACTGAAGACCATTTAAAATAAGAAGCCCAGGAATGCTCAGAGCAAAAAGAGAAACGAATACTATTGCAAAAAAACTCCCACTTTTTTTCACGACTAACCCCATCTGGTTGAATTTAAAAAAGTTGATTTCCGCCCCATGAAAACCAACTTTCTGCAGAACCCTTAATTAATAGGTCTCTATCCCCAAAAGCCGATACTGGTCTGCATCCCGTAATTTTCTCACCGCCCTGAATTTGGCACTTCTTGACGGCGAATTATCTCTCACTTCCTCATCTGTAGGCAGCACAGGTTTACGAGTTAGAATCTCTGCGCATGGAGAGCCACCACAAACACACTGTGGCACTGTTGGCGGACACACACATTCTTTACCAAGATTTCTAAAATAGTTTTTAACAATTCTGTCTTCCAAAGAATGAAATGTAATTACTCCCAGTTTTCCGCCGGTTTTAAGAACATTAAAAGCATCATGGATAGCTTGAGGTAAACGCTTAAGTTCACTGTTAACAGCAATCCGCAAAGCCTGGAACGTTCTTGTAGCAGGATGAATATTACCGTGTTTATAGTTAGCAGGAACACAATCAAAAATAATCTGTGCCAGCTGAACGGTAGAAACAATTCTGCTTTTCTGTCTTTCCTGAACAATTGCATGAGCAATTCTGCGGGAAAATTTCTCATCCGCATACAGGTAAATCAGATTGGCAAGCTCCTCTTCTTTATAAGAGTTTACAATATCCGCCGCACTTTCACCTGCATCAGGATTAAGACGCATATCAAGTTCTTCGTCATGACGGAAACTGAATCCCCTCCCGCTCCGTTCATAATGAAAAACACTAATACCAAGATCAAATAAAATCAAATCCGGGCGTTCAGCATCTGCAGGAAAATTTCTGTAATAATCATTAAACCAGCAGTTTTCAAACTGAACTCTATCCCCGAACTGTTCAAGCCTTTGACGTGCCCGTGATTGAATCACCTTGTCGGCATCAAGACCTGTAATATGCAAAGTTGGATATTTTGAAAGAAAATTAAAAGTATGTCCGCCTTCACCCAATGTTGAATCAATCATTCTTGCATCAGCCTCAAATGGTTCCCCCACAGGAGACAAATAACAGAGACATTCTTGAAGCAAAACCGGTTTGTGGACAACTTCCACTTTACTATCCCTCTTTATTCAAAATTAAAGTAAAATTGAACTCATAGACATTTTTGCCTCATCAAACGAAGCTTCTGTCTGTTCAAGATACTGCTGGTAAGCTTCTGCATCCCAAAGTTCCATATACTTATTAAGACCAATGATAACGCATTCACCTTTGAGACCAGCATAATCTCTGAGTCCCTGAGGGATAGAAAGCCGGCCGCTTTTGTCAAATTCCACACTTTGAGCCGGACCAAGAAAACGACGCATAACCGAAAGATTCTGATTATTAAACAATGACACAGAACCCATAATTTTTTCATTCAGCTGCATCCAGTAATCTGGGGTAAAAATCATAAGACATTTGTCCAGGCCCTGGGTAACAACAACTTCATTGTCTGCCAATACAGAACGGAGTTTTGAAGGATACATAATTCTGCCCTTCTCATCCAGAGTATTTCTGTACTGTCCCATAAGCATGTTCAACGACATTTACTCACCACTTTTAACCACTTTTTCCCACTTATTGACTATTTTATCATAAAATTTTCTATTGTCAATGTATTTTAACCACTTTTTTGAAAAAAACTATAAAGTTTCTGCATTTTTTGCCGACACCCCAGAATTTCTGCTATAATAAAATCATGATCAACACTTACAACGAAAGTTCACTTCACCAGAGCCTCAAAATCATTTATGCCAGAAAAGAAGCCGGTTTAAAAAACTGGGAAAAATTAAACCAGAATGATTCAGAAATTCAATTGAATGGCCAGAAAGATGTTGATTTTACAAGCCCGGATATTGATTTAAACAAATTGGATATTGATTTAAACAAATTAATTGAACAGAAAATTCAACTTGTCTCTGAATCAACAGGAAAAAAGCATGAATACATCTGCGATATTGTAACAAAAGACAAAAAAGTGATAGAAATTCAAACTGCAAACCTTCACTCCCTTACATCAAAAATAATGGATTTTACTGCCGGGAAAATTCATGTAAAAGTGGTTTACCCTGTCACAATAAAAAAATATATTCAGACTTTTGATGAATCAACTGGAAAAATAACAATGAGAAAAAGCCCCGCAAAGAAAAACATCTATAACGGATTTTTTAAAGAAGCCACCGCTTTTACACCACTTCTCTGCAACAGATATTTTTCTCTGGAAGTCCTGGAAATTGTCTGCATAGAAGACAGAATCAAAACAGAAGAACCTGTTCAATCAAAAAACGGGAGACGAAGATTTCAAAAAAACTGGGTTAAAACCGGAAAAAGATTAAAGGAACTGGGAAAATCCCATGTCTTTAATGGAAAGAAAAGCTGGCTTAATCTGCTGCCCAAAGGAATAAACAAAGAATTTACAGTAAATGAAATCTACAAAAAGATTACGGAAAGCGGAATAAAAACTACCAGAAATGAATGCAGCCTTCTTGTATGGATTTTATTTCATGGAAAAATAATTCAGCGGGTGGGAAAAGAGGGCAACAGTTATAAATATTCAATAAGTTGATTTTATTCAGTCAAGGTTAACAAGCTTCTGCAAAAAATAAAAAAGCCTGCAATTAATTAAACTGCAGGCATATATTTCATTGAAAAAAGGAGCAAAAATTATTATTACCAGTTATCCATCATATCGTCTTCGTCACGGTTTTCCATGTCGTACAAGTCTGTAACTGCACGGAGATCGTCGAAGTAGATATAATATGAACCGATAGCTTTATCTGGATTACAGTCAACTCTGAAACCTATGATTCTAAGTCCAGGTTTATCTCCATGATAAACACTCTGCTGTACAATGCCCCTTACACCGTCAATTGTTGGAGGAATTGCAACAGACAATTTCTTCCATCCGCTGTGAGCAAGTGTACCCATCCACAATTCAAAATTGTTTCCATTATAATCCTGAACAAGAAGATAGAGATTATGATCCATGTTACGGCCTGCAACCCATACAGAAACTGTTTTTGTAACACCTTCAATTGGAATAGGACGAATAGCCTTAATATAGAATGAGTTTACACCTCTTCTAAAGAATTCAACTTTAACACCAAGAACTTTGTCATCTTTAAGATCAACTGCTCTTGTATCTTCCAGAGGTTCCTTAGCACTTGGACCATTACTGTCAAACAAACGGCCAATAATTGCTCCGTAGTCTGAAGAAATATGAGTATTCCACAAACCTTCACGTTCAAATCTGTCTACACCAACTTCACGGAGAGCCTGGCGGGCAGAATCATTACCAACGATTGAAGCGTCTGGTTCTGTAATGCTCTGCTGGGCAAAAGCACCAAATGTCACAGCAGAAGCAATCAATAATGCAATAGTAAATTTTTTCATATTTTTACCGCCTTAACCTTATTTTTCTGCAGCCTGACCACTTGATGATGTTGAAGATGATGTTTTCTTGTCACCAAAGTCTGCTTCTCTAAGTTCATAACCATCATAAACATTAGCAAGTGTATTTGTTACATATTTAATCTGGTCAAAATATACTACATAGTCGTCTACAAATTCATTAACATCTGAACGAACACGCAATCCTAGGAATGAAAGGTTTTTTGGACCTGAACGAAATCTTGAATGCTGGCGGATATATGTTGGTACGTTTACAACAAGGTTTCTCCATCCGTTGAACTGTAAATTTCCACATGGGATGATATGAGTTCTACCTTCTGCATCACGAACAAGGATTTCAAGATAATAAAGATATCCTGCACCCCAAACCCAAAGGTCAAACTGAGTTACAGTACCAAGACATTCAATTTCTGTACGTTCGCCACCGATTGTAGGAAAAACTTCAAGCCAGTTTTCACCTTTACGGTCATATTTTGTTTTTACACCAAGAACCTGTGCTGTTGGATCAGAAGGTTTGTGATATGGCTTAAGAGAAAGTGGCATACCTTCAAAATAGTTCATAAGAGGATAATGAATGCCATTTTCTTCATCATTTGTTGAAAAACGACTTCCCTGAATGCCCCAGTCATAACCATATGAACCAGGTTCGTCAAATTTGTCAATAAAGATAGTTTCAACTGCTCTTGCGTTAGGCTGTGCTACAACTGGTGCACAAACTGCAAATGCAAGAAAAGCTGCTGCTAATACAACGCCTTTTTTCATTTATTTACTCCTTAAGTAATTCTCTGATACCAGAATCAAAGGTAAACAGAAAACACCTTATTTTCTAATCGGCATATTTTGTCAAAACATTAACCCTTTTGTTAATAAAAATTGATTTTTTTAACGCCGGAAACTTCTAAATATTTTATTTTATATAACCATATTTGTCAAATTTTATTAAAAATAAATAAAAAATCTGCAGCTTCATGTTTTTAGTCTGATTTTTTTAATTTATTGGATTTTAAAAAAAATATATTTTCCAATCAGGAATTCTATGTTATAATAAATTATCCCTTTTGGGAATTACATTTTTTTAAGGAGAAACAGGATGAAAAAACTTATCGCTGTTTTCGCTGTAGCACTTTTAAGTGTTGCTAGCATGTTCGCTTTTGATTTGAGCGGCGTAAAAGGTACATGGCAGGATGCAAAATGGGATGCAGACTGGACTTTCGGTGCTGACGGAACAATCGTTCTTACAAAAACAAGCACAGGTGAAGCAGTTTACACATTTAGCGAAGCAAACGTATCAAACTTCAAAGTAAACGCTGGTGCAGATGGTGTAACAATCTCTTTCAAATGTGCAGAAACAGAAAGAGCTTACAGCTTCACAAAACCATTGTCTTTGAACGCTGACCTCAAGATGACAGTTAATCCAGACTGGTCAGACGAAGACTACAACACAACAATCAAATTCAAGAAATAATTTACTTCTGAATTGATTAGTGCATTGCTCTGGTAATTGTTTACCGGGGCTTTTTTTTTTGCAGTTCATTAAAATTCAACTATGTTGACACATTACAATTATTCTCCTAAAATCAGTTTTATGAAACAATTAATTTCTATAATGTTATCTATTTTGTGCTTTATCAGCATCAGCTGTTCAAATGTAAAAAAGGCTGGAAACTCAAATTCGGATAAAAAATTCACTGTTACAGCAACTTTCTACCCTCTTTATATAATGCTTATGAACATAACTCAGGGAAGTGATACAGAAATCAGGATGCTGGCCCCGGGAAATACAGGCTGCCTCCACGATTATGAGCTTTCCGCAAAAGACATGAAAATTCTTTCGGCCAGTTCAGTAATCGTTTTAAACGGGCTTGGAATGGAAAATTTTATAGACAAAATCATTAATATTCAGGGAGCAGAAAAAATTATTGCCGGCGAAGGCTTCAGCATAATTGATAATAATCCTCACATCTGGGTAAGTCCTCAGGGAGCCGTTTATCAGGTTAAAAAAATTGCAGAAGAACTGTCCCGCATAGACAGCAGAAACAGTGAACTTTACCAGAAAAATGCCGCAGAATATTCAGATAGAATTTTACAGGTTGAGTCATTGATTCAACAGGAATTAGCTCAAAAAGATCTTTCCAATGTAAAATGCATTACTTTCCACGAGGCTTTTACATATTTTGCCCATCAGTTTAATATAAAACTTCTTGCATCAATAGAAAAAGAACCTGGTGAAAGTCCCAGTGCAAAACAAATGTCAGAGCTTGTTAAAACAGTAAAAAATGAAATCAACAGCGGATCAAAAATTCTTCTTTTTGGAGAACCTCAATATCCGGAAACAAGTGCACAGATAATTGCCCGTGAAACAGGAATAAAACTATACAATCTGGACCCGGGAGTTACCGGCAGTCTGGAAAAAGATGCCTACTTAATATCAATGAAAAAAAATCTAGAAATACTAAAAGAAGCGCTGAACTAAAAAAATGGCAATAATAAAACAAAACAAATCGCTGCAGCTAAAAAATGCTCACTTCTGTCCTATCACAAAGGAACATGTCTGCTGCACTAAAATAGAAAATCTTTCTGTAAAAAATGGAAATGAAATCATTTTAAAAGATGTTAACCTCCATTTGCACTGTGGCGAACTAACTGCAATTGTGGGACGCAACGGTGCCGGAAAATCAACTTTACTCAAAGCACTTCTGGGAGAAATAAAACACTCAGGAACAATTACCTTTGAAGGCGAACGATGTGCATCAAACTGTGAACAGGACAAATCAATTGACCACGATTTAAAATGCAGTTGCCGCACAAAAGAAACTTATCTTACAACCAGACCAAGGTTCGGATATGTTCCTCAAAAACTGGAAATAGAAGAAGGAAATCCTATTAGCGTAGAAGACTTTGTTTTAAGTTGTGTTTCAAAACGTCCGGTTTTTTTATGGAGACGCAAAAAAGATATTCAGCTTGTAAAAGAAATTCTTTCTGTTACATCTACCCAAAACCTTGCAAAAAGAAAAATAAGTGATTTAAGTGGAGGAGAACTTCAAAGGGTTGTGCTGGCAACTGCAATACATCCTGTTCCAGACATTCTTCTTCTTGACGAACCTGTAAGTGGTGTAGACAGACAGGGCCTCAAAGAATTCTACAAGCTTGTTTCTTCACTAAGACGGGACTACGACACAACAATTCTTCTTGTAAGCCACGACCTTGATCTTGTTGCAAAACATGCAGACCGGGTAATTCTTGTAGACAAAGGGATTGCTGCCAGCGGAAAACCAAAAGATGTTTACAGCACAGAAATTTTTAAAAACACATTTGGCCAGATTGTAATAAACCAGAATCAGGAGGAAGTTGAATGAACGCATTTGAATTTGGATTCATGGTAAATGCTCTTCTGGCAATTCTTATTGTATCTCCACTTTTTGGAAGTCTTGGAACTTTTGTAGTTTCAAATAAAATGGCTTTTTTTAGCGACGCCATTGGTCATTCAGCATTAACAGGAATTGCACTTGGCATTCTTTTTGGAATTCGTGAACCAATAGTGGCAATGGTTGGATTCAGCATTATTCTTGGATTTCTGATTATTACGGTGAAGATTAAAGGAAAGCAGTCAAGTGATACTATCATCGGAGTTTTTTCTTCCACTGCTGTTGCACTGGGACTTGTTCTTTTAAGCGCTACAGGAAATTTTGGAAAATACCAGAGCTATCTTGTTGGCGACATTTTAAGTATTCAGCCAAAAGAAATTATTCTACTTTTAATTTGCGGTGTAACACTTACAGTTGTCTGGTTTATTTTTTACAATCAGATGATTTTAACAAACCTCCATTCAAGTTTTGCAAAAAGCCGTGGGGTTAAGACTTTTTTAATTGAACAGATTTTTGCACTTATTACCGCAGTAATCGTAACGTTAAGTATCCGATGGACTGGACTTCTTGTTATAAACAGTATGCTGGTTTTACCTGCAGCCAGCAGCAAAATGATTTCTAAAAATTTAATGCAGTATATTTTTTATTCAATTTTGATTTCACTTGTGAGCGGAATAACAGGACTTTTTATCTCATACGGAATTGGATCTGCTGCAGGAGCAACAATCGTTTTAGTTAACGCATTGCTGTTTGCAGTATGCCTTATTATTTCTAGTTTCAAAAAAATAAAATGAAAGCAGTACTTTTTGACTTAGACGGCACTCTTCTTGATACATTAAAAGATCTCCATGAGGCTGTAAACTTAACAATGGACCATTACAACTATCCAAGACATACACTGGATGAAGTAAGGCAATATGTTGGTAATGGTCTTGTAAAACTTATGGAACGCGCTGTTCCTCAGGAATTGAACCTAAAAGAAACAAACAGGGATTTGTTTGAAAAAATAGTTGAAACTCAAAAAATCAATTACAATAAAACGCAATTTCATACAACCTGCCCCTACGAAGGAATAATAGAAACTCTTACGGAACTAAAAAAAGCTGGAATAAAAACTTCAATTGTTACAAACAAACCGGATAACAATGCAAAAGATCTTGCTCAAAAATTTTTTGGTGGGTTAATTGATGCCGTTGCAGGTTCAGAAGACAACAAGCCTAAAAAGCCTAATCCATACCAGGTATTAAAAGCACTGGAAATTCTTGAAGTAAATAAAAAAGATGCTGTATTTGTTGGCGACAGTGACGTTGATATCTGGACAGGAAAAAACTCAGGATTAAAAACAATCAGCTGCTGCTGGGGATTCAGAAGCGAAAAATTTTTAATTCAAAATGGTGCTCAGAAAATAATTTCAAAACCAGTTGAACTTCTGGAGATTGTGTTAGGAAAAAAAAATCAAGTTCCACAAAAAATTCAGGGAGAAAATCTTTCTGGAGAAATTGCAAGAGAATTAGACTTTTACAGAATAAGAGAAAAAATTTCTGAATATGCTTCCACAATTGAAGGCAAGGAAAATATTTTAAATACTGAACCAACAAGTGATTCAAAATCAATCGAAAAAAAGAAAAACCTGTGCCGCCAGTGGAACAGCTTTGCAACAAGTCTGAATGTTAAGGGCAATAAAAGAATCCAGAGTTTTCCAGAAATAAAACAATGCCTCACTCTTTTTAACGTACAGGGAACAACTCTTAAACAGTCAGATCTATTTGCTTTAATGGAATTCTGCAAAAGCGCAGAACAAATCAGAAACAATATTTTTGAAGCAAATAAAGAACTTGGAATTCCTGACCTTTACAAAATGGCTTTTAATATGCCAGCACTGGAAGCTCCCCTGAATAAAATTCAAAATGTAATTACAGATGACGGGCAATTAAAAGAACTTCCTGGAATCCGAGAAATAAAAAAGAAAATTTTTTCACTGCAGCGTGAAGTAGAAAACGCTATGAAAAAATATACTTCCGACAGCACAATGAACAACGTTCTGCAATCAAACGTTCCGGCATACAGAAGCGACAGAGTTGTACTTGCTGTTAAAAGTGAAAAACGTTCCGAGATAAAAGGAATCATCCACGAAGTAAGTTCTACGGGGCAGACAGTTTTTATTGAACCGGAAGAAGTTGTATACGCTTCAAACCAGCTCACTCAGGCAGAATTTGAACTGGAAATTGAAACAAGAAAAATTCTTACAGAAATTACAGAGCAGTTAAGAGAATATAATGAAGACTTCCATCAGGCTTTAGACACAATTGTTCAATTTGATTTTGCACAAAGCTCCAGCCGTTACATGATGGAAACAAATGGGGTTTATGCAGATAATTCTCCCTATGGTGAAATTTTTCTAAACGCAGCACGACATCCACTTTTAGGGAACAAAGCCGTGCCTGTTCATATTAGGATTTCTGTAGGAAAAAAAATTGTAATCATCACAGGACCAAATACTGGCGGAAAAACAGTTACACTAAAAACAGTTGCACTTTTTGCACTTTTAAACCAGGCGGGATTTCCTCTTCCAGCAGGAGATGGAACAAAGCTTCCTGTGTTCAAAAAAATCTTTGCAGACATTGGTGATGAACAGTCAATTGACCAGAGTTTAAGTACATTCAGCAGCCACATGAAAAAAATTGCCTCAGCTGTAGAAAACGCAGACGAACACACACTTATTCTTCTTGACGAGCTTGGAAGCGGAACAGATCCACTGGAAGGTGGTGCAATAGCCATGGCCGTACTTGATGAACTCATCCAGAAAAAATCTTACGTGCTTGTAACAACTCACCACGGAATTTTAAAAAATTACGGTTGGAAAATCGAAAGTTGTATAAATGCCAGTGTTGAATTTGACACAGCAAATTTACAGCCAACATACAAACTGCACATGGGCATTCCAGGTGAAAGCCACGCAATAGAAATTGCCAGCAAAAATGGAATGAATGAATCAATTATTTCAAAAGCATGCAGTTATATTCAGAGTGAACAGGCAGACGTAAGCCAGTTGATTAAAGGTCTCACAGAAAAAAACAGAGAATTGGAAAAGCTTCTTGACCAGACAAAGCTTGAAGAAATCAGGCTTATAGAAAAAGACGTTAAATTAAAGGAACGCATTCTAAAACTTGAACAGCGGGAGCTTGAAATCAAAGAGATGGAAAAAACAAAGAGTACCGACTTTTTGATGGAAAGCAGAAAAACACTGGAAAATCTTATACGCCAGATTCGGGAAGGAGAAATTACAAGAGAAAAAACTCTTGCCGCAAAAAAATATATTTCAGATTTAACAGATGCCATTGAATTAAAAGACATTGAGCTTGAAGAAAATAAAAAAGAACTGGAATCAAAAAACAAAAAATTAGAACAGGAAAAACTTGAAGCTCAAAAACAGATTGCTGCCAATGGAATGAAGATTTCAAAAGCAAGCCAGCATAAATTGAACAGCAAGAAAACTGGCAAAAAAAGAATGAGCAACAGTGAAGCACTGGCAAAAGCAATTGCTCCGGAAATTATTAGCCATGAAGAACTTAAATTTGAGCCTGGAGCTGAAGTTATTTTTAACAGACAGACAGGCACACTGATTTCTCTGGTTAAAAATGGTGTGTGGGCCGTGCAGTTTGGTTCAATTAAAATGAATGTAAAAGAAAAAGATCTGCATCTTGTTAAAAATGGGATTCCTGTTTCTACAAAAACAAATGTCAGTGTGGAACTTAACGGCAGCAGTTATATTTCTACAGAAAAACCAGTTTACGAACTGCGGCTACTGGGAATGCGTATGGACGAAGCAATCAAGGCTCTGGAAAAACAGCTGGATCTTTGTGCAGTTAATAACTTTAAGAATTTTAGCGTAATCCACGGAAAAGGAAACGGAATTCTGCAGCAGGCAGTACACGATTATTTAAGTCACTACCCTGGGGTTAAAGAATTCAAGTTTGCCGCACCAGAAGATGGTGGATTTGGAAAAACTTATGTAGAAATGAACATTTAATGGTAGGTCACTGTAATTTTTTTTATAAATTTATAGAACAAAATATTAAATATTGATATAATGCAGACACTTGAACAAACCTTTCAACTGGTGCAGCTTACGTTCAAAATTCTTAATTTTTTTATCCAATAGAGGAATATTATGGCATCCAAAATTAACTGGGAAAATCTCAACAAGATGCAGAACTTCGCAAAACTCAAGGAGTTCAAAGGTACAGTTTCACTTGCAGAAAAACTGGGTGGTAAAAATGGTGCTGCTCGCGTAGCAGAATGTTCAATTCCAATGAGCAGCGGGCTCACTTACAACTATGCCGCAAAACAGGTAGACAGCTCCATCATTTCAACTTTCAAAGCTCTTGTTAAAGAAGACCAGCTTTTGGAAAAATTTGCAGCTCTCTACAACGGTGAAGTAGTAAACACTGGAGAAAACAGACTTGTTCTTCATCAGCTTACCCGAGGACAGCTTGGAAATGATGTTATGGCAGACGGCGTTAACAAAAGAAAATTCTATGTTAATGAACAGAAAAAAATTGCCGCATTTGCAAATAAAGTTCACGCAGGTGAAATCGTAAACGAAAAGGGTGAACCATTCACAGATGTTTGCCAGATTGGTATTGGTGGTTCAGACTTAGGTCCACGTGCAATTTATCTTGCATTGGAAAACTGGGCAAAAGCAAACAAAACATTCAAAATGACAGCACACTTCATCAGCAACGTTGATCCAGATGATGGTGCAGCAGTTTTGAATTCAATCGACCTGGCACACACAATTTTTATCCTTGTTTCTAAATCAGGAACAACTCTTGAAACTCTTACAAATGAATCATTTGTAAAAAACTTCCTCAAAAAAGCAGGTTTGGATGCATCTAAACACATGATTGCTGTTACTTCAGAAACAAGTCCACTGGCAAAAAGCCCAGACTATCTTGAAGCATTCTTCATGGACGACTACATTGGTGGCCGCTATTCTTCCAGCTCTGGGGTTGGTGGAGCAGTTCTTAGCCTTGCATTTGGACCAAAAGTTTTTGACAGATTCCTTAAAGGTGCTGCAGCAGAAGACATTAACGCAACAAATCCAGACGTTACAAAAAACCCAGCACTTATGGATGCACTTATCGGTATGTATGAACGCAACATTCTTGGTTACCCAAGCACAGCAGTTCTCCCATACTCACAGGCACTTTCACGCTTCCCTGCTCACCTCCAGCAGCTTGATATGGAAAGCAACGGTAAAAGCGTAAACAGATTCGGCAAAAAGATTTCTTATGTTACAGGACCTGTTATTTTTGGTGAACCAGGAACAAACGGGCAGCACTCTTTCTACCAACTTCTTCACCAGGGAACAAACATTGTTCCATTGCAGTTCATTGGATTCAAGAAAAGCCAGTGCGGTAAAGACGTTACAATCCAGGGATCTACAAGCCAGAAAAAACTTTGCGCAAACGTTGTAGCACAGATTATGGCATTTGCCTGCGGAAAACAAGATGCAGATCCTAACAAATCATTTGCAGGAGAAAGACCATCAAGCATTATCTGGGGTGAACAGCTTACTCCAGAAAGTATGGGTGCTCTTCTTGCACACTTTGAAAACAAAATTATGTTCCAGGGATTCTTGTGGAACATTAACAGTTTTGATCAGGAAGGCGTTCAGCTTGGTAAGAAACTTGCAAAAGCAGTTCTCTCACACGAAACTGATGGAGCTCTTAAAGCTTACAGCGATATTTTTGGTATCTAATTTATAGACCACATAAAAAAAGCAGTTGAACAGGGAATGTGCTTAGTTCAACTGCTTTTTTTTAAACTGATTTTAATTCAACTTATAAAAAAAGATTTCTGCAATTCTGATCCACAATATTACAAAGTTCAGCTACAGGCATATTCAAAATTTCGGAAGCAAATTCGTAAGTGTGAACCACATTTGAAGGAGTATTCACTGTTCCCCTTTTTGGAACTGGAGCCAGATAAGGAGCATCAGTTTCCAGAAGGATTCTATCTTTTGGAATATAATTTATCAGCTGCTTCATATCTTCCATTTTTGATTTTTTTGTATAAGTAATACTTCCGCTTAAACTGATATACCATCCCAAATCCAGAAATTGTTTTGCTTCTTCAAGTCCGTAACTGTAACAGTGAATTATTCCGTTATGATAACCAGCTTCTTTAATGCATTCCAAAGTATCTTCAAAACCATCACGGGAATGAACTATCACCGGCCGATTAATTTTTTTTGCAAGCTTAATCTGCATCACAAAAAGCTCACGTTCTCCCTGATAAATTGAATCGGAAAAATCCTTCTGGCATCTTCCATCAACGCCGCTGGGATTCCAATGATGGTCAATTCCACATTCTCCAACAGCACCAAAATTGTATTTACCGGAATTTACAAAATCTGTAATTGACTTTTCCAGTGTTTTAATCTGATTGTATCTGTCTTTAATTGCTTCTACATCCGGCCAGATTCCAATAGTAAACCAGAACATTTTTTTTATTTCTGATTTTTCTTCCTCCGAAAGACTTGATATTGCTTTTTCAAAAAATTCAACACGGCTGTAAATATCAGAACATCTTGTTCCAATATCCTGAGCAAAAAAAGTTTTATTTTGAATAAAAAATTTTAAAAGTTCAGTGGGATTAAAAAGGGGATTAGATTCAAGGCAGTGAGGAAAATGAAAATGAGTATCAGAAAACATGCAAACTCCAAAATAATTCAAAAAAAAAGACTGCTGCTTAAAAACAACAGTCTACAATTGCCGAGAACCGGAATCGAACCGGCACGGAATTTAACTTCCGAGGGATTTTAAGTCCCTTGTGTCTACCTATTCCACCATCTCGGCAATGGTAAATAGTATATACTATTTTAAAATTTTGTTCAAGTACTAGCGAACCAGACTGAACAAATCACTGATTGTATCTCTCCAGCCTGCCCTAGTCTCCTGGTTTTCCCATTCAATTATTTTTTTAATAGTAAAATGTTTTACATCATGAACATTAGGATAGTTTATAACCCCAAATCTTCCCTGTCCAATGTATGCAATTTTATCCCCTGGTTCCAATTTTTCTGTTTTGGAAACTTCATTCAGGGCGCAGTCAAAATGAACAGGTTTGTCAGACATTCTATCGGTTAAAGCGCTTCCTAAATCCTGAATAACCTGTTTGCAGTAAGGACATTCAAGTTGATTTGAACTTTTAAACTTTTTAATTGCATTGTTTTCTTCTGCAATCTGCTGACTTGTTACCAGAACGTTTTTAGAAGGCACAAATTTTTTAGCAGGATCAATATACATTCCCTGATGATTAAGATTCTGATATGACCTCTGTTTGCTGCTTACAACATTATTACTATGATTATTTGGGTGATTATTATGTTCGCTGGTATTTTTATTAGAATTCTTGTTTCTCCAGCCATGTCTGGATCTTCTATCTTTACTCATATTAATATTATATCACAAATTAAAATAAAAAAAAAGCACAAAACCTACAGCCACGGTCTTGTGCTTTTTTTCCCACCCTAAAATTTATTTTAGTTTGAGCTAGATACCAGTTCCACCTTTGAAATCTTGTTTTCTACAAGCCGCCGGCTTATAACAACTGCAATTCTATCTATTGCATTGTCAAGGTAATTGATATCCTGGATTTTTTTCTGCAGCTCAATAATACGAGCTTCGGAATCAAATTTAACTGCATCAGTTTGTTTTGGCATACATTACTCCGAAAAAGCATTTTCTATATGATATACCGGCTCCAGTCCCGGCACATCAACTGCGAGAACATCAAATCTTATGTACCCGTTACTATATTGTCGATGATTTTGCACAAAGTATTTAGCAGTTTTAATAATTTTTTTTTGTTTTGTTAAATTTAATACATGTGAAAGAGTGTCCAGATCTCCGTTAGGAAGAGTTTTTACCTCTACAAATACTAAAAAATCGTTTTTCTGGCATATTATATCGATTTCACCAGTTCGAGTGCGAAAATTTCTTTGAATTATTGTATATCCATTAGTTTCCAGAAAACGGGCGGCTTTATCTTCGCCATAGTTTCCTGTATCTTTACGATTATCCAAATCAGACTTCTTCCAGTTCTTCCAATTCTTCCAACTCGTCAATTTCTTCCAGTTCTTCTACAACAGGCTGCTGCAACTTTTCCGGAGTTTTCTGGGTTACCTGCTGTTCAACATTTTCTGGAAAAAGTTTTTTTACCTGATCTTCCGAAAGTTTTCTCCCAGCGGTAAAGAGATTCTCTATATTCCATCTTTTTATAGCAAAAATATGATATTTTTTTACTTTTTTATTTGCAGCAAGAAACATATTTTTACCGTCAAGAAAAAATACCGGCTCAGAATACACTGAACCTTCAGTAATTTCATCAACTGAAATTCGTCTCATTTCACCCATTTTGCAAATTTTCTCCCTCTATTTTGAATCAATTTTATTTTCTATATTCTGAATAACTGCAAAAATCTTAGCAACTTCTTCAAATATTTCTTCAGGAATACATTCATCAATTTCGGAAGCGAGAAGTACATTTGAAAGTAAATCATTTTCTATAACCGGCACATTATTTTCTTTTGCCAGCTGTAAAATTTTTTCTGCCAGCACACCTTTTGCCTTTGCAGAAATAATAGGCGCATAATCACCAGATTTATACTTCAAGGTTACTGCAATTTTTTCTTCAATATTTTTCATCAATGAACCTACACTAATGAACCTACACTAATGCACCTACACTAATGCACCTACACTGTCTGGTCAACAAAAAGCAGATTCTGATCAGTTGAACAGATTCCGGTTATTTTTGCATCTTCACTCCACTGTGCTCCCAACTGCCTTAAAAATTCTTCTTTAATTTCCAGATCAACTTGGGGTTCACTGTAAAACAAAGTTTTTTGAAGCACACCCATATTGTAGTATAACATAAACCACAATGTTTTTTCCACATTTTTTTCAATCGAATTTACACTAAGGCTTACTTTTTCCGTTTGTTTTGTTTCTGTGTTGATTAAAATTCTAAGCAGACCCCGCCGGTTTTTATCCTGATGCTGCCACTGGTATGGCAAAATAATCCAGTGCATTTTGTCCCGGGCAAGATGATTTTGAATGGCCAGAAGATCCTGCTCACTTTGATTTTTACCGTTTCCGCTGTTATGCCCTGACTGGTCTGCATTTTCTAATACAGTCAGATATTTTTCTATTGTTTCCTGCTGGCTTTCAATTCCGTCTTCCAGAAGTAACGCTGCAAGTTCTGATGATTTTTTTGATTTTGATGAAAATTTCTTTCCAATGAGTTGTGCTTTACTGATAATTTTTCCGTCCAGTTTAAAACCGCTTTGTTCCATAAATTTTACAATCTGCAGAACTTCGGCATTTACTGGCACTCCATAATTATTCAAAAGATTAGTAAGACTTTGGCTTAAAGGTTGAATTTCAGAAGCCGTGGTTTCCAGAACAGATTCCGGAGTAAGATAAATTGTGCCCTGTTTTGAAAACACCTGAGCTTTAAAATTTTGCCCGGGAACAAGAACAACCTGGCTTTTAACATTGATTTGCTGCCCGTTTACAATTACTGAATAATTATTGCCTCCTAAATCAGATAAAACCCGGACCGCAACAGATTTAAAAAAAGAACTGCCCCCAAACTGTGAATTATTCACAACATTGGGAGCAGCACTAGAAATATTTGGATTAGTTGAATTAACTACCAATTATTTTCCAGCAATTAGTTTTCAGCTTTCTTTTCTGCGTAAGCTGCACGGGATTCAGCCAGACGTTTGTTAGCTTTTTCACCGATAAATTCTTTAATCTTAGCATCTTTACCAATCTTTTCACGGATGTAGTAGAGCTTAGAACGGCGGATTTTACCCTGCTTTACAACTTCGATTTTCTGGATACGTGGGCTGTTTACTGGGAATACACGTTCAACACCAACGTTGTAGCTCAATTTGCGAACTGTAAATGTTCTGCGAGCACCAGAATTCTTAATGCAAAGTACAAGACCTTCAAAAATCTGAATACGTTCTGTTTTACCTTCAACAATTTTGAAGTAAACTTTTACTGTATCACCAACGCGGAAGTTTTCTGCGTTAGGCTTTTTCTGTGATTCTTCAATGGTTTTAATAAGATCCATTTCTATTTCCTCTTTTTCTTTTTACCAACATTTTTTTGACAGGTTGATTCTGTTAGTTCTTCGATCATTTTTTCTGCTTCTTGAGTAAGAGTACCGTTCAACCTTCCCTGCACTATCAGATCTGGTCTGTTGCGCAAAGTTTTCTGAAGGCTCTTTCTAAGACGCCACTTTCGGATTTCTTCGTGGTTACCACTAAGCAAAACCTGTGGTACTTCCATGCCCTTATATACATTTGGCCTTGTATACTGGGGATATTCCAAAAGGCAGCCAGTAAAACTTTCTTCATCCAGACTTTCGTGGCTTATAACGTTATCTACCAGACGATAAACTGTATCAACTATAACAGTTGCGGCAAGTTCACCACTGGACATTACATAATCTCCAATTGAGATTTCTTCATCCACGTAAGTATCAATAATCCGCTGGTCAATACCTTCGTATCTTCCGCAAATTAGGACTATTTCGTCTTTTTGGCTTAATTCCTGAGCTTTTTTCTGCGTAAGAGGCTTTCCGCTTGGTGTAACATAAATTACATGCTTTTTGTAAGCCTTAACACTGTCTAAAGCACAGCCTAAAGGTTCCGGCAACAACAATTGTCCGGCTCCTCCGCCATATGTTCCGTCATCACATGTGTGGTGTTTATCTAAGGCAAAATTCCTGATATTCACCAAATCGTAGGCAATAATTCCCTTTTCCACCGCCTTTGCCATGATCGAACTTTCAAAAAAGGCCCGTGGTATTTCAGGGAACAAGGTCAGCACAGTAAATTTCATTGGAATTACTCCAGAATCCAGAGGTGCATCAGCTGCATCCTTTTGTTAATAACATCAATCTTTCCCCAGAAACCATTTCCAAAGGGAACCAATACAGTACGGAATTCACCGCTTTCTGTTTTAGTTTTAATGTTGTTAGCTTCAAGCAAACAGCACTCGGACAGCTTTATCTCGACGAGATAACCCGATCCGCCTTCCATTACGTTTGTGACTGTTCCAATTTTATAAGAAACTGGTGCAGTATTACCTGCCGTTACATCTTCGTAATTCACTGAACATCCTTTAAGATCTTCAATGTAATACTCACCTTCCTGCAATTGATGAGCAAATTCTCGGGGAACTACGATCTGCCACTTGTTAAACTTTGCAGCGTCTTCAGGTGTGCTTATTCCCTCAAGCTTCATGTACAACAGACTTCCATTAAAATAAGTTTCTTCTATAAAAAACTTCTTTCTAACATTTCCATCTGTCAAAGTCACTTCGTCCATATCATCAAAATGATCATACTCGCCGGAAGTGCTTTCCACTTTAAATTCGCCCGAAAGTCCATGAGAACCGCGGACAATTCCAACAACAAACTCCTCTGTCATCAGTCAAGAATTTCCAGGCTGTAACGCTTTCCGTCCTTGCCTGCTGTTGCGCTCAATACTGTGCGAAGAGCTTTAGCAATACGACCGTATTTGCCAATAACCTTTCCAATATCACCCTGGGCAACACTGAGTTCCAATACCGGACCCTGTTCGCCGACTGTTTCTTTTACAGAGACTGCATCAGGATCATCGACCAGTGACTTTGCAATGAATTCAATCAGGTCTTTTTCCATGCTAGGTTTCCCCCTGTAAAAAAATTATTTAGATATTGTCGGACGGCTTACTGTAAGACCTTTCTTGTTGAAGAGCTTCTTTACAGTTGCTGTTGGTTGAGCACCTACTGACATCCAGTATTTTGCTCTTTCAGCATCGAAAACAACCTGTGATTCTTCTGCAGCGATTGGATGAAAGTGTCCAATTTCTTCGATAGTTGTACCATCACGTGGTTTTCTTGAGTCCTGAACTACAATACGGTAGTCTGGGCGTTTTGCTGTACCAAACTTCTTAAGTCTGATTTTTACCATTTATTCCTCCAAAGATCCAGCTAGTGGACCTAATTTGCATATTTAAAAACAGGGCAATTTAAAATAAACCCTAGTTTGACAACCTAATTTATATCAAAAAACAAAAAGTGTCAACGGGAAAAGTTGGTTTTATGCCTTATTTTACAAGGTTTTCAAAGATTTTCCAATATGCCCCACTATTAAAACTACCGCTTATAATACTAAAATCTAACCATGATTTTTGATTATGTTGATTTTCACACTCATCTGGATTTCTCCCCTCACCAGCAGTATTCCACCACTCTTGAATGTATAACTCAAAACAGAATTTTAACTGTAGCTTGATAGTGTAAACATCAAAGGTTTTAAAGAGAACAAAAAGCTTGAACTAAAAGGTGCAAATAATCTGATAATTCCAACATTTGGAATTCATCCCGGATATTTAAATGAATTGCCAGAAAATGAACAGGAAGCAGTTGAAATTCTTTCAGAGGCAGGATTACTTTGAACAGAAGAAACAGCGGACAAAATGATTTTCTGAAATTTCTTTTAACTCCGGTTTCTGTTTGCAGCAGATTTCCTGTGCCATTAAACAACGGTGAGCATAAGGACACCCGTCTTCTTTCTGCAGCATAGTTTTTACTTCAACATTTTTAAACTGATTGCCAGAATCAACTGTTTCAAAAAGAAGTTTTGTATAAGGATGGAGACAATTTTTATCAAAATCTTTTGCAGGGGCTTCCTCCACCATTACTCCACGATACATTACTCCAATTCTGTCGCAAAAATAACAAGTTACTTTAAGATCATGGGCTATAAACAAAATGCTGAGATTCAACTTTTTGCGAAGTTCACACAAAAGATTCAGCACCTGCCCCTGAATGCTAACATCAAGAGCACTTACAACTTCATCACAGATAATAAATTCACATTCCATAATGAGAGCCCGGGCTATTGAAATTCTCTGACGCTGCCCACCGGAAAATTCATTAGGCTTTCTATACAAATCCCTTTTATCAAGTCCAACCAGTTGAATTATCTGCTGAGCCTTTAAAATCATCTGCTCTCTGGAAAGTTTTTTTTCACTGTACTTTAATCCGTCAGTAAGAATTTGAAGCACATTCATACGTGGATTTAGAGAACGGCTGGGATCCTGAAAAATATATTTGATTTTTTCCCGGTATGATTTTAATTTCTTTCCTTTAAGTTGAGTAACATCATATTCCTGACCATCAGCACTTTTAAAAATAATCTGACCGCCTGTAACCGGAAACATTTTTACAAGACATTTTGCCGTTGTACTTTTTCCGCATCCACTTTCACCGGCAAGCCCATAAGTTGAACCTCTGGGAATTAAAAGATTAACATCGTCAACTGCATAAACCTTTTTGCTTTCTTTAGAAAAAAATCCGCTTTCGAGGCTAAAACTTTTACAGAGGTTTTTTGTAGAAATAATGAAATCTTTTTGCGCATCCATAAACATTAAAAATTAATTGTCTTTTTTATAAATTTGCAGCAGTTTTTTAAATGCGGAATTTTCTTTTTTAAGTTCTCTGGCACCACGGGTTATATTGCACAATGACATGGAAAGTTCTTTTGATATTTCGCGCTGCTTTTTACCTGCATCCAAAGCTTTAACAAGCTTCCATCTGTTTCCAAAATCTTTAAGTTCGGCAGGAGTAAAAAGGCATCCAAACAGGTCATACATAAAATCTTTATCTGAAATTGAAGCAATCAGATCAGAAAGTTCCCGCACAGTTTTTTCTTCGTAAATTGGTTCATCAATAG
Source organism: Treponema sp. (assembly GCA_016296205.1). Classification (GTDB taxonomy): domain Bacteria; phylum Spirochaetota; class Spirochaetia; order Treponematales; family Treponemataceae; genus Treponema_D. The sequence continues at coordinate 47,866 of JAEDJS010000006.1, forward strand.
GCTTTGATTTTTCTGTTTCTTCCATTTGTCCTTCTCCCCCTTTAATAATAAACAAAAATTTGCGTTTCTATAAAAAGATACAAATATAATAACACACTTTACAGCATTGGGCAACAATTTTGTGGATCACAAATATTTATACACTCACTTTTAGAAACAGGACATCTTGGGGCAAAAGGACAACCAGGTTCCGGATTAGCAGGATCTGTTACTTTTCCAGGAATTGATTGTAAATTAGTCTGGGAATAATGCATTCCAAATTTAGGAGTACTTTCCAAAAGACACTTTGTATAGGGATTTCTGGGATTATTGATTAAATCACTTGAAATTCCTTCTTCCATAATTTTTCCGCCGTACATAACAATCATTCTGTCACTGATTTGAGAAACAAGATTGATATTATGGCTGATAAAAATAATAGAAAGCCCCCTGCTGTTTTTTAATTCAAGAAGAAGGTTAACGATTTGAGCCTGAATTGTTACATCAAGGGCCGTTGTTGGTTCATCAGCGATTAACAGACTGCACCCCTGGGCAAGAGAAAGTGCAATTGATATTCTCTGAAGCTGACCACCGCTAAATTGATGAGGATAATTTACGAGACGTTCCTTTGGATTTGGCAGACCAACTTCCTGCAAAAGTTCAACTGCTTTTAAATCCGAAGCTTCCCGTGTAATTTTTGGGTTAGAATTTTTTAAAGCTTCAAAAAATACATTTCCCATATTCTGCAAAGGATCAAAAGACCGGCCTGGCTCCTGGAAAATAATTCCGATTTTTTTACCACGGATATTTCTTAACTGAATTTTATTGTAATCAAAAACATTTTTTCCTTCAAAATAAATTTCACCTGAAATTTTTGCATTACCAGGAAGTAGTCGTGGAATACAGGAAGTTGTAACACTTTTGCCGCTGCCGCTTTCTCCAACTATTCCAAGAACAGTTCCCTTTTCCATAGAGAAAGAAACTCCACGAACGCTGTGAACTGTTGCAGTTTTTGTTCCCCGGAAAATTTCAAAATCAACAAAAAGATTTTCAACACTCAAAAAATTTCTTTTTGCAGAAAGTTCTGATTCAACTGAGCCAAAAACATTATTCTTATTTGCTGGAACCTTTGAATCACTCTTTTTATTCTTTTTAAAGTTAAAGAAATCTTTGAAGCTAAAAAACACTGCATGATAAGGATCAAAAAAATCTCTTAATGAATCACCAAGAAAATTAAATGATAGGGTAACAATCAGAAGAAGATAAACAGGATTCAAAAGCCATGGATAATTTTTTAAATTACTCAAAGTGGAAATATCCCTGTTAATAAGACTACCCCAGCTGACTGCAGGATCACTAATACCAAGACCAAGATAACTTAACGTAGTTTCGCTCATAATAAAACCAGGAACAGAAAGCGCTGTACTTACAATCAGAAGGCTGGCCATCTGGGGAACAATGTATTTAAAAATAATTACAAAACCTGGAATACCTTCAAGCTGTGCATTCTGAACAAATTCTTCACGCTTAATACTGTGAATCAACCCGCGGACAGTTCTTGCACTTCCCGGCCATCCAACAAGTGAAAGAATAAGCGTGATAATCATATAACTTTTTCCGCTGTCCATATTTGTATTTAAAAGAGAACGCAAAAATAAAATCAGGTAGAGAGACGGAATGAGCATAAAAAATTCACTAAGCCTCATAATAGACCAGTCTGTGAGACCCCCATAAAATCCGCTTACACCACCAAGGAGAACCGCAAGAAACAGTGAAATAAAACTTGCAATAAATCCAATCGTAAGACTAATTCTGGAACCAAGCACAATTCTGGAAAACAGATCACGGCCAAGATTATCTGCCCCAAGCAAAAAAACTGGATATTCCTGATTGTTGTCTTTAAGACCAAAAAGATGAAGGTCACTTTTTATAAGGCCAAGAATTTTGTAGGAATCACCATGAACAAAAAAACTAATCTTGTGATGAAACTCATTTCCTTTAACAGGAACATATTTCCAGTTTAGAGAATTGATGCATCTGTATTCCCGTGCTTCAAAACCGTGTTCAGAAATGCGCACATTTTTTGGATGAAAAGTTGAATTATCAAATGAATGAACTGCAGAATAAGGAGCAAAAAAATCCGCAAAAATCATTATCAGATAAATTACGCAAATGAGAATAAAAGAAATTAAAGCAATAGGACGAGTCTTTAAATATACAAAAAATTTTCTCATATCAACTCCCTAAACTTTTGAATAACGGATTCTAGGATCCACAAAGGCAAGCAGAATATCACTCAATACCATTCCCAAAAGAACAAGGAAAGAAATAAACATACTGTTGGCAAGAACAAGATTAATATCCTGCTGCAAAACCGCATCATACATCAGGCGACCAATTCCAGGATAAGCAAAAATAATTTCCAGCACTAAAGACCCGCTGAACAAGGACGCCAGAAGATTAGCACTTCCGGTAATATAAGGATTAAGCGTGTTTCTAAAAGCATGATTAAGATACACACGTTTTTCGGAAATTCCCCGGGACCGCAGCGCAAGAATATATGGCATTCCCATCTGGTCAAGCATTGTGGCTCTGATCATTCTCATTGTTCCACCTGTGCCACCAAGAAAACTGGCAAGAAGTGGAATAAAAATGTGATGCATGTAACTGAATGAAAATTTTAATGGAGCGCTTTTAAACGGAAAATCCGGATAGGCAGTTACCGGGAAAAGTCCCGAAACACTGGCAAAAAGCTGGAGAAGAATTAAAAGTAAAATTCCGGGAAATGCGTGAAAAAACAAAGCAAAAAAAGTTGCAGCTACATCGATTCTTGTACCCGCTTTGCTTGAAAAATAAACTCCAAGAATAAAACTAAAAAGAGTGATGAACACCAGGGAAATGATATTCAGCACCAGAGAGTTAATCAACCTTGTGCGGATTAAAAAGCTTACCGGCGCTTTTGAAATCAAACTTACTCCAAGATCATGATGAACAATAACTCTGTCAAGCCATTTAAAATACTGAACGTAAAATGGTTTATCAAGACCAAGCTCTGCACGCAAAACTTTCATCTGTTCTTCGTTGATTTCATTTTTATTGAGAGAAGAAGAATTTGAATTTCCACCTTTCATTTCTGTTCCAGACATTAACTGCTGAGTCATCATTTGATCAACAATATCACCTGGCGCAAGTTCCATAAGTGCAAAGAGAGCAAAACCCAGGAAAAACAAAATTACAATCATGGTAATTATTCTTGAGAAAATAAAACTCAACAATGGATTTTTCTTTCTGAACAAATCCCATGGATAGGTAACAAAATATTTTAGTCTGGCAAAAAAGTTCTTCATATAACCTGCCTAATCAGAATCTTTTAAAAAAATGTATTCAGTCTGGGCTCCATCTTTGTTGTCAAAATAAAAATTTGAAGAATCCCATCGATTGTTAAGAGCACAGAAACTTCTTGACTTCATAAGATAAATAATTGGACACTGCTCCAGTATTATCCGCTGTTCTTCATCCCAGATTTCTTTTGCTTTTTTAGGATCAACTGTGTAGCTTCCTTCATTGTATAAATAATCAACTCTTGCTTCCCATTCTGTTGCCGGTGATTCCTGAGACGGATACCACAGATGAAGATTTCCCGAAGACGGCCAGACGTTACTTCCCTGACTTGGAAATGCATTTGCACCCAGCCCAATAATTACACTCTGCCAGTCAAAGGTTGAAGTAAGCATTTCGATTACTTTCTGAAAATCTGTCTGACGGATATTCACTGTAATTCCGATTTTTGAACATTCATCACTTATAATCTGGGCTATATCGTTTACAACTGCTCCACCACTGGAAATTGTCAAATCAAATTCAACTTTGTTACCATCCGGGTCAACACAATTTTTTTCTGAATCCCATGTGAAACCGATTTTTAAAAGAAGCTGTTTTGCTCTTTCCAGATCGTATAAATATTCAAGAACAATGTCCGGATTATAATAAGGATTTATTTCCGGGAAAAAATCAATTTTTGGCTGAGCAAGACCACGGTAAACCTGGCTGGAAATTCGATCTCTATTTAAAAGACAGCTCATAGCCTGACGAAACTCTTTTTTAGTAAACCATGAATAGAATTTTTTATCTTTATTTGAAGGATTCTGATTAAAGCTCCAGAAGCTTGCACCAAAACTTCCTTCTGCATTATAAACAGTATATTTGTCTGCAGCATTCTGAATTACTTCGTCAAGCTGCTCAGGCGTTGGAGAATATAATTCTGTTTTGCCTTCCCTGAACAAAAGATAATCTGTATTATGATCGCCAACAATCTGCAGAACCATTTCGTTATAAAATGGAATGGAAGTACCGTCTATTTTTTTATGATAAAAAGGATTTCGTTTGTAAACAAGTCTCTGCCCCGGTGTATATTCCACAAGATAAAACATACCGCAGCTTGGAATTGTTTTTACGTCGCAGGCAACTGTAAAAAGTTTTTTTAGACCTTCTGCACCACCTTTATCTTTTGCAGCTTTGTAAACAAAACTGGGAGTTAAATTGGTATTTGTTGCAAGAAGAGGATCTGCCACGATTCTTGGAAAAATAAAATCAAAAGTTTTTTCACCAGTTTTAACGCACTCAATTTTCTGCTGGCTTCCATCTTCCATGGTAATAAAATGACCGGAATATGCACTGGAAGCAAACACGGGATCAGCTTCTACTTCATTGTACCACCAGACAACATCATCGCTTGTTACAGGAATCTTTTCTGATGACCCGTAATAAGTCCAGAACAAATCATCATGGAGAGTATAATGAACAGTAAGAGTATTTGATTTTGAATCAGTAGAAATTTTATAGTCTGCACATCGTGGTTTCCATTGCCTTGTGTGATAATCAAAGTCGATTAAATAATCCTGCATTTTGGAAACCAGTGCATTACTTGAGCCATCCCTTTCTGCAATAAGAATGTTAAAGGTTTTTGGATCGTCTAAAATTGTATCGTTCCATGTACCACCAGTATTGCCGGCTTTAAAATCCTGTTTTTCATAGGGCTTGCTTACTGTATTTTTTAGAAACAAATCACCGTTGCCCGCAATAATTTTTTCTATTTCTTCCAGAGTATATTCTTTCTCTTTTTTGCAGGAAAACAATAATCCCGGAAGAATTAAAAACAATGGGACGCAAACAAAACATTGCAAAAATCTAGCGGTACACTTCATAAAAATTACATTACATCAAGGTAGCCTACGAGAACAAGTTCCATTGCATTTTTAAGAACTGTGTGAGTGCACTGTGCAAGGAAAAGCCGTGACTGAGCAAGCTGTCTGTTCTGTTCCATTGCACCAACAATCGGACAGTCCCGGTAGAATGCGCTGAACAGTTTGCAAAGATCATAAACATAAGCGGCCATTACACTTGGGTCAAAATTATCTGCAGCTTTAAGAACAGTTGCAGGGAAATCACCAAGTTTCTTTACAAGGTTCCATTCACTTTCTGTAGAAAGGAGAGCAATTGCTTCATCACTGGAATCTGCTTCAAGACCAACTTCTTTTGCCTTACGCAGGATAGAAGCAATACGTGCACCCATGTACTGAAGGTAAGGACCAGTATTTCCGTTAAATGAAAGACTTTCTGCAGGATTGAACAGCATGTCTTTTACAGGAGCAACGTTAAGCAGGTAATAATGCAATGCAGCAAGTGCAACTTTTTCTGCAACTTCATCAGGGTCACCAACACTTTCGTCACGACCTTTTTCTGTAATTGCTTTAAGTGCATCTGCATGGAGACTGTCGATTAAATCATCGGCATCAACAATTGTTCCTTCGCGGCTCTTCATTCATCCGCTTGGCAGGTTAACAAGACCATAGCTCAAATGAT
>JAEDJS010000052.1 GCA_016296205.1 Treponema sp.
GAAGCTCTTTTGAATATGGCTCAGACAGCAAGCCAGTATGAACGAAGGGATTGTTTTTCTAAGATTCAAGATTTCTTAAAGACTCCTGCGGCTGATAAAGTTTGTCTTGTTTTTGGTCTCCGCAGAACTGGAAAGACAACACTCCTGAAACAGCTTGTTCTTGCTATGAATGAAGAAGAACAAAAATCTGCCATCTATATAAAAGCCTCTACAGAAAACACAATTGAAGAGCTGAATGCCGACTTAAAGATTGCCAACAAACTCAAGTACAAATATGTTTTTATTGATGAAATCACGCTGATTGAAAAGTTTATCGATAATGCTGCCCTCCTTTCGGATGTATACGCAGTACAGGGAATGAAAATTGTTTTGTCTGGTACTGACTCTCTGGGGTTCTGGTTTGCACAGAATGAAGAACTTTATGACCGTGCTGTTACAGTTCACACAACTTTTATTCCTTTCCGTGAGTATTCTAGACTTTTGAAAATTGATGATATTGATGAGTATATTCGTTATGGTGGAACCTTAAAGGCTGGTGAAACCAATTTTGAAGACACTGATGCAAATGCTTTTGATGACGGGTCGAAAATTATTTACGACCCGTCAAACGAGCGAGTCAAGGCCTTGAGCGAAGCGTGCCTTGACCGGTCGTATGCCTCCTTCCGTAGCGATGAATCTACTCGTCGATACATAGACACTGCAATTGCACAGAATATTCAACATTCTCTTAAATGCTACGATAGGGGGAATCATTTCCGCAATCTGATTGATTTGTACAAAAAAGATGAGCTCACAAATGCCATCAACAGAATTATAGAAGATATGAACCAGGCTTTTACTGTTGATGTTATTACAAAAGATTTTAAATCTAGCGATTTAGGTTCAGCAAAAGACCTGCTCCGTCGTGAAAAAGATGAAACTAAGCGAACTGATTTTCTTGATACTTTTGATGCAAGCGAAGTTACCAAAAAACTTATGGATATTCTAAAAATTCGCAACAAAGAAAGGCAGTCCATTGAAATTAAAGATATTCATATTCAGGAAATTACTGAATACTTAAAAGCTTTAGATTTACTTCAAATTGTTTACACAGAAAATATTCCAATCAGCAACAAAAAGGAAGAACGAATTATTTTTACTCAAAGCGGAATGCGTTTTTGTCAGGCACAGGTACTTGTATATTCTCTAATGCAAGATGAAGTTTTTGGCTCTTTGACAGGAGATTTGCGTGATATTATCACAGAGAAAATCCTTGAAGATGTTCAAGGGCGAATGCTGGAAGACATAGTTTTTCTAGAAACAAAACGTGCTTACGGTTCAAAACGAAATGTTTTTAAACTTAAGTTTGCTTCTGGAGAATTTGATATGGTAATTCAGGACAAAGCAAAAAAACAGTGTGAGATTTTTGAAATCAAACATAGTAAACAGATGGTTTCAACACAGTATCGACATATTAATAATGAAGAGATAATCGCCCTTACAGAATCTCAATTTGGAAAAGTTGTAAGAAGATGCGTTCTTTATCGTGGAGAATCGAAAGTGCTGGAAAATGGTGTTGAGTATAAGAATGTGGAAGAGTTTTTGAAGGGGTTGAGGTGATTTTCTGTGAACTACCCTCAAATTGTAGGGTTCCAAAAAAATGTTCCATGCAGACATTGTCCCAGCAATTCCCTTTACGACTCATGCTTTGAATGATACCATTTTTTTAAGGTGTTTCTTCCAGATTTTTGATGTATATAACGGTCTCTGATCGGAATGAAGAATTGAATCTTTTAGTACACCAAGTGAGAAAAACTTGTCTAAGGTTTCGTTTGAAAGGGCTTCATCATTATTTATTTCCCATATTTTCACCTCTGTGGGTGTCCAATTTCTGGGGTCAGTTCTCAAGGGAGGCTTCCAGTTTAGAATAATTTTTTTTTGACTGACACTTATCTGTTATTCTGATATAATAGAAGTTAATTAATCAAAGTGGAGGGAATTATGGATATTGCTGAAATTGATGAAGAAGGCATGGGACTTTTGTTCTACGGAAATGGTGATGTTACAAGATGCGAACTGGTAGAAGGTCAACCGGATGTTTATCTGCTTGAAGTTAAAATTCATTTGGAAAGAGATACTCAGAAGGTTCCGGCTCCGGGGCAGTTTTATATGCTTAAAAGTTTTCCCAGCGGGTATCAGTATAACAGGCCCATTAGTGTTTATCATTCTGCTTACGAAAATTGTGTGGGCGGAGGTAAAAATGTTTTTCTGCAGTTTATGATTCTTAGAAAGGGGCAGGGGACAACTGATATTACTAAGCAGCAGCCTGGTGATAAAATGACTTTGCTTGGTCCATGCGGCAATACTTTTGAAGTTCCTTCTGATGCTGTTATGGATGATTCAAAAAATCCGGAAATTTGTATTGTGGGCGGTGGTATTGGTGTTGCTCCTGTGGCAAATTTTGCGGCAAGTCTTCCGGAAAATACTTATGATTTTTACGCTTCGTTTAAAACTGGTGCTTACGGGCTTGGTTATCTGCGGGCTAAGAATCTTGTAATTACAACTGATGATGGTAGTGTTGGTATTAAGGGAATGCTGCCGGTTGCTTTAAGTAAGGAAGTTCTCCAGGCTAAGGGGTATAAATATCTGTTTGCATGTGGTCCTCTTCCGATGCTTGCTTACTTGCAGAAAGTTTGTATGGAGCTGGGCATTAAGTGTTTTATGAGTATGGAACATAGAATGCTTTGCGGTATTGGAGCATGTCTTGGTTGTACTATTAACACTAAGAAGGGTATTCAGCGGGTTTGTAAGGACGGGCCTGTTTTTGATGGTGAGATTCTTGAATTTCCTGCTCCTCCAAAACGACGGCAGCCTTTGCCGGAAGGTGTTGAACCGGATTTGCGTTTTAATTTTAAGGGAGTTGAATTTAAGAACCCTGTTATTGCTAGTGCGGGAACTTTTGCTTACGGTCAGAATTACCGTGGCCTTTTTGATGTTAGCAGAATTGGTGGTATTTCCAGCAAGGGGGTTACTTTTGAACCTCGTGAAGGCAACAAGGGTGAACGCTGTCTTGAAGTTGTTGGCGGAAATATGAATAGTATTGGTTTGCAGAATCCTGGAATCATGCATTATATTGAACATGAACTTCCTGCTCTGCTGGAACTGGATACTGTTACAATGTGCAATCTGGCGGGTAGTGATCTGGAATCTTATGTGGAATCTGCAAAGCTTCTGGAAAAAACTAAGGTTCCTGCCATGGAGTTGAATATCAGCTGTCCAAATGTTAAAGGAAATGGGGCTGCTTGGGGTGTTTTACCGGAAAGTGCTTTTACTGTAGTTAGTGCAGTTAGAAAAGTATTCAGCCGTCCCATTACTGTTAAGCTGGGGCCTGATTGTCCTGATATTAAGAAAGTTGCAATGGCCTGTATTGAGGCTGGTTGTGATGGGTTGAGTCTTATTAATATGTATCATGCTGTTGCTATTGATATAGAAAACGAACGTCCATTCTTTAACAATGTTCACGCTGGTTTTGCCGGGCCTGCAATTAAGCCCCTTGCTCTTAGAATTGTTTACGATGTTTACGAGGAAATGTGCAGAACTTTGCCGGAAGAAAAACGTGTTCCAATTTTTGGTATTGGTGGTATTTCCAGCTGGAAGGATGCAGTTGAATATATTATGGCCGGTGCCAGTGCGGTAGAAATTGGTGCGGCAAAATTTGCTAATCCTAATGTTATGCTAGAAATTATTGACGGTCTCAAGGACTTTATGAAGAGTCACGGATACAAAAACCTTGATGAAATGCGTGGTAAAGCCCATATCTTTATGCCAATTCATCTTGCTAACGAATAATTTGTTTGTTTTTTTATGCCCGGTGTACTTTTTGGGTAAGCTGGGCAAAAAATTGCGGGGCAATTTTTTGCCGGGCAATTTTTTGCGGGGCAATTTTTTTGTGGAGATAATTGTTTACTCTATACAATTTAAAATACAATTTAAACTTATTTTAATATTTTTTGAAATTTGTAACAAAATTCATTTGGCAAATTGTCAAATTCCCTTGTAAAATTGAATTAGTATATTTTAGATTTATTTTTATGGAGTAAATAATGAAAATTTCGATGTTTTTTAAAAAATTATTGGTTGCCACAATGATTTGTGTTTCTGGAGTTGCAATGGTTTCTGCTCAGAATTCGGATGAAGAAGTAATGGTAGAAAATCCAAAACAACCTTATGTTTCTAACTATAAAGCTGGAAAATTTAGTCTTGGCGGAAGTATTGGTACAAATCAGCTTACTCATGATGGTGTTGGTCTTGCTTTGCAGTTTGGCGTTCACTTTGATTACACAATTCTGGATGATTTTAAAGTTGGTTTGCGTGCTATGGCAGATACTGACTTTGCTGCTGCTACAATTTCTCTCGATCCAATGATTTATGTAAAATATTATATTCCTTATTCTTTCCTTATGTTCACACCATTTGTTCAGGCAGAAACTGGTGCTAATGTTGTTATTGGAAAAAATGCTCACGAAAAAATTCAGGGCGGTAACTTTGCAATTGGTGCTTCATCTGGTGTTTCTATGAAAATGGGTAATGTATATATTGAACCATCAATCGGCTATGCTTATCCTTCTGCTTTGAATGTTACTATTGCGGCTGGTGTAAGCTTTTAGTAGCTTCAGATGATTTTTGACTGAAATTATTTAAGGTGATGAAAGGTGAAAGCTTTTGGTAAAATTTTAGCATCTTTGCTTGCTGGATCAATTCTGCTTGCAAGTGCAGTGTCTTGTTCTTCAAAGTCATTTGATGAACCTATTTTTAAGAAAACAGAATTCAGAACATCTGTTGGCAGAACTCCAGGCATTCCTCTGTCAGATGCTGTAAAATCAATGTCTGATCTTGTTATTACTAGTGAGGATGAAGATGTTGTTGAAGTTGTAAAAAAATCAACTGGCTACAAATTAAAGGCTAAATCAACTGGTGTTACAATTGTTACTGCTACAACAAGCGGTACAAGTGCAGATCTTGAAGTTATTGTTGGTGTTTCTGTAAGATTTTGTGATTTAGATGTTCAGGAAAAATATTATCCTGATGATATGATTATTGTTCCTGCTGATGCTGAATATGATACTTACAAATGCGTAACTGGCTCTAAGGAAATTATTATTTCTAAAGCAAATGGTTATATTGTTGAAGCTGGAATTTCGGACAGTGAACTTGTATTTGAACCATACACTGTTTCTCCTGAAGATAAATTTACTGTTACTTTTATTGTTAACTCTTCGATTGTTGCAACTCAGACTGTAAATGCATATCAGAAAGTTCAGCAGCCGGATCCACCTGCGGGTACTGGTAATTTTGTTGGCTGGTACGAAAAGAACGGAAATGTATACGGTTCCAGTGCTTTTAATTTTGATACAAAAATCAACAGAAATATTACTCTCTATGCACGTTTTGAAGCTTCTGAAATTAAAGTAAGTTCTATAACAGTTAGTGGTGATTCAATTGTATTGCTCAACGGTACTTCTAATTACACTGCTTCTGTAATGCCATCAAATGCTTTGAATAAAACTGTTACCTGGTCTGTAGTAAATGGCACAGGTTCTGCAACAATTAATCAGAATGGTGTGCTTACTGCAACTGGTGCCGGAACTGTTACTGTTAAGGCAACTGCAAATGACGGCAGCAATGTTTCTGGTTCTGCATCAGTAGAAATTACTAATGGGGTTGTTCTTTCTTCTATTGAACTAAAGTTGAGTGCTTCTGCGGTTAATGCTGGTTCAAATGTTTCTGCAATTGTAACTGCAAAATATTCTGACGGTACTTCTAAGGTTGTTACTTCAAGTTCAACTGTAAGCTGTGATGATGATACTGCTGCTGTTTCTGGAAGCACAATTAAAGGTGTTAAAAAAGGAACTGCAACTATTGATGCTTCATACTCGGAAGGTGGAATTACAAAAACTGATTCAAAAACTCTTACTGTAAATGAAACCACTCCAGCTCCAGCTCCTGCATTTGATGGAATTAAAATTCTTGTTGCTAAGTCACTTGGATTTGACCACATTCATTATTGGAATGCCAGTGACAGTTCAAAATATAAAAATACAACGTATCCGGGTGTTGCTTTAGACGAAGATGGTGATGATTATGTAAAACTCTTTGAAGGCTGTTCTTCTGTAAGTCTTCTTATTACCAAAAGTAGTGGAGAAAAACTTAGAGAACAGGATGTTGTAATTACTTCAAAAGGTACGTACAGAATTACTTCATCTGGTGCTGCAAAAGAAGAAACTCCTGTGGCTCCAAGTGAACCAACTGTAACAATTACTCCTAACAGCGAAACTGTTTACCTTACTTCAAAAATTAATGTAAGAATCGAAGCTAACAATTCAACTCTCACTACAACAAGTGCAACTATCAATGGAAAGAAAGCTCTCCTTAATGGTGCTGGTTCTACTTCATTTACTGTTCAGGATTATGTAACAACTGTTGGCACAACTTTTACTGTAACTGTTTCTGCTACAAACGGTGTGGGAACTGGCAGTGCAAATCGGAGTTATACTGTAATAGAAAAACCTGTTTTTGATAATTCACTGGACTGGAACAGTCTTAGCATTTATCAGGTAATGGTTTCTTCTTTCCAGGATGGTGATTCATCAATCGGCTACACAAATGCTTATGGTCCAACCACAACATATAACTATGCAACGGGCACTTCGGAAAAAACTATAACTGGTGGTGACCTCCAGGGAATTATCAATGCTGCAGACTACATTGCAGATCTTGGTGTAAATGCAATCTGGATGACTCCAATATTTGACTCTTCAAGTGGAGAAAATAACGAATATCTGAACTCAACAGGTTACTTCTGTTATGACTACTTTAAAGTTGATCCAAAATTCGGTACAAACGAAAAATTTGCTGAACTTGTAGAAACTTACCATAACAAAGGAATTTACGTAATTCTTGACGGTGTATTTGGTCACTGGAATGGAGCAGGTGTAAAAGCAAGTCCTACAGGTAAAACTGCTGTTCGCGAAAATGGTCAGTATAAGGCTTGTGCTTATCCGGAAAGTCTTGAATTCTTTAAGGAAGTTGCTCAGTATTGGATTAAAAATTATAAGATTGACGGATGGCGTTTTGACCAGTGCTATCAGGTTGGTAACGGCGATAAATCGGTTGGAGACAACAGTTATACAAATGATCACAACTACTGGTACGAAATTAGAACTGCAATTGCTGAAGCTGCTGCAGAAAATGCTTCCAGCGGTGAACAGTGGGGTATCTTAGGATACACAGTTGGGGAACACTGGAACGGCGATGCTGCAATTATTCAGCGTGGTTCAGTTGCTCCTGGTACAAATGGTGCAGGATATGGTTTGCAGTCTTGTTTTGACTTTCCGTCTCGTTACAAACTTGTTCAGACAATGGCAAAAGAAGAAGGTTCAAATACGGCAACAGATTTTGGTGCTGCTATGGAATACACATACAGTGATTTTACTCAGAAAGGTTATACTCATCCCGATGGATATTATCCAAACTTGTTCTTTACAAACCATGACCTTGTTCGCTACGGAAACCTTTTGAACTGGAAGTTCAAGATTGATCCAACAAGTGATGAATATTTTGCACGCCACAAGCTTATGCTTTCTGTTCTTGCCGGTTATTCAGGCCCAATCACAACTTACTATGGTGATGAATGGGGTGCATACGTAAAAGGTTATGACAGCGAGGGTTCACTTGGTGCATATAACGACAACATGGCTCGTTCAAACGGAAAAATCAGCGGCTTTACTGCTAAAGAAGAAGACCTGATTGAATACTTTAAGAAGCTTATGAAGGCCCGTAACAGTCACAAATCAATGTGGGCAGGAGCTGCAGAAACTGTAAGTTCAACTGCCTCTTCTTATGTTGTTAAGAAAACATATAGCGACGAAACAATTTACATCTGTTTTAACAATGGAACATCTGCAACTACATTCAATGCTTCCGGTAAAGATTTAATTACTGGTCAAACTTACAGTGGGACTGTTACTGTTCCTGCTTTGAGTTCAGTGTTTGTTCTTGCTAACTGATTTTTTATAAATTGATTTATAAACACTGGGTGTTAATTCATCCAGTGTTTTTTTTGAGCAAATTGTTTTTGCTGTGGTTTGTTTGCAGAAGGTTGATTTTATTACTAATTAAGATAATTTTAATAAAAGTGCAAAAAAAAATTTTTTTTTAAAAGTGCTAAAAAAAATGTCATGTTATAATCATTTAAAAATAATATAGGAGCATGATAAAATGAATTTTATTAAAAAAATAGTTTTATTTTTATTAACTGGTTTTATGGCACTATCAGTTTTTACTTCATGTGTTGTAAAAAATCCGGACGTACCTGTAACTAAAATTACAATCTCTTTGACTGGAAGCCGAGAGGTAAAGGTTGGGGAGTCTGTAGAATTTATCGTAAAGTTTACACCTGAAATTGCAACAGATAAAAATGTTGAATTTTCTTTTGATGGTGCAAACCAGGATTTGGGAAATTTTGACAAAGGAAATGAACCAAATGTTTATTCCTACATTCCTAATGCAAAAGCTGCACAACAGCCGGAAGGTCGTGTTACATTTTATGCCCAGAGTGCAAATGGCGTAAAAGGTAAAAGAACTGTTTACGTAAAATCAGAAATTATTAAGAAGACAATTATTCTTAAAGAAACAAATGGAGAAGTAATTAATACAATTGTTGTTACATCAGATAAAATTGTTCCTTCAGAAATTGATACTCCTTCTGAAACAACAAATGGAAAATTCTGTGGATGGTATCTGGACAAAGAATGTTCAAATCCTGTTGATTTTAACGCTGAGTTAAAAACAGAAAATGTTTTCTATGCAAAACGTGTTCCTGCTGCTACAAAGTTGACAGTAACTTTTGTAACTGGTTCCCAGAGCAGTTCAAGTGTTGAACCAATTGAGGCTGAAGTTGGAACATCAATCACTTTGCCACAGAATCTTTCTTCTGCAACACACACATTCCTTGGCTGGACAGAAAGTGAAGGCTCTGAAAAGATTCTTGGTACAACTTATGTTGTAAATTCTGATATTACTTTGTATGCAAAATGGAAAGAAAATACTGTACCTGTAGTTCATGTTGAAAGTGTTACAATTGGTCGTGTAGAAGCAAACCAGCTTATTGGAAATACAGTTCAGCTTTATTGTGATGTTTCACCAGATGATGCAGACAACAAATCTGTTTCTTATTCAACTTCAAATCCAACTGTTGCAACTGTTTCTTCAACTGGTCTTGTAACTTTTAAATCAGCAGGAAATGTTACAATTACTGTAACTTCAATTGATGGCGGTAAAAAAGATTCTGTAACATTCACAGTAGAAGGAATGCCTGCAACTCTTGAATCAATTACAATTTCTAGTTCCATCACTGTTATGGAAGGAAAAACAAAAAGAATTCCATGTGTGTTTAATCCTTCAAATGTTTCTACTGAGTCAAAAGAAGTAATCTGGACTTCTTCAAATACAAATGTTGCTTCTGTTGCAAATGATGGAACTGTTTCTGGTGTTTCTGTTGGTCAGGCAACAATTACTTGTACTTCAAAAGTAAACAGTGAAATTTCTGCAGCTTGTAATGTAGAAGTTGTTGAATCAATTTCTGGAAAAATTATTCTTCACGCAAAGAATTATACTCATCTCTGGGCATGGAGTTCAACTACAGAAGAAAATTACACTGGCGGTGAATGGCCGGGAGTTAAAATGGATCCAGATGTTGCAGAGGGCTGGTATACTTATACACTTAATGTAGATACTTCAATGGTTATCTTTAGTAACAATGGTTCAGGACAGACTGCTGACCTCAGTAGAGAAGCAGGTGAATGGTGGTACACTGGTGGAAAATGGTACGACGAAGATCCATCAGATTCTGTAAAACCAGAAATAACAAACATTACAGCTTCTTCAACTGGAACTGTATCTGGAGAAATCAAATTTGCTGTTTCTGCATCTGATAATAAAAATCTTTCAAAAGTGGTAATCAACTGCGACGGCAAAAAAATTGGTTCTGTTGCAATGTCTGAAATGATTGCTACAGTTGAATTTGTATGGAACTCAACAATCGAAGTAAACGGTCCACATACAATCGACTTTACTGTTTATGATGAATCAGGCAATGCTTCTGATGTTTACAAAATGAACTTTACAACTGATAACGAAAACCTTAAACCGGTAGCAGTTATTGGTGGTTCTTCAAATGTTGGTCTTGGAAAAGAAAAAACATATAATGCAAGATCTTCTTACGACCTTAATGGTTCTGTAAAAGGTTACAGCTGGTCTGTTTCTGGTGGAGCACAAATTGTTTCTGGACAGAATGCAGTTGAATGTGTAATTAAGTTCCCTTCAACTCAATCTGCATGTACAGTTACTCTTACTGTTACAGATGATTTGGGTGCTGTTTCTGTTCCTGTTTCTAAACTTGTTGCAGTTCAGGATATGATCAGTACAGATTTCCGTGAAGAAACAATTTACTTTGCAATGACAACTCGTTTCTATGACGGTGACCCATCAAATAACGTTCACTGCTGGGACGAAAATCCTGCAACTCCAGAGAACGATCCTGCATGGCGCGGAGATTTTAAAGGACTTATTGAAAAACTCGACTACATCAAGGCTCTTGGGTTCAGTGCAATCTGGATTACACCAATTGTAGAAAACGCTTCTGGCCTTGATTACCACGGATACCACGCTATGAACTTTAGCAAAGTTGACCCTCGGTATGAAAGTTCAGACGTAAAATTCAAGGATTTAATTGATGCGGTTCACTCAAAAGGTATGAAGCTTGTTCTTGATGTAGTTTTCAATCACACAGGAAACTTTGGAGAAGCAAATCTTGCCCCAATGTTCGAAAAAGATTATTCAGCAGATCTTTCAGATATCAACGCTTCAATGAAACTTAGTGCAGATAGTCTGCTTGATGAAAGCTATTTTGCTCTTCCTGCTGCATCGCAGTATCAGACACGCCTTGCAAAAATGAAAAATACAGACGGCGTAAACCACGACACAAGAAATTTCTATCATCACTATGCTAACTACAGCTGGGATGACTTTACATGTCAGTGGGGTCAGATTGCCGGTGACTGTGTAGACTTGAACACAGAAAACCCAGCAGTTCTTGAATACATCGTAAAGGCTTACTCACAGTACATTGCAATGGGTGTTGATGCTTTCCGCGTTGATACTGTAAAACACATTCCTCGTCTTTCATTCAATAAATATTTAAATAAGGCCTTTATGGATGCAGCGGCAGCTTCTGGAAACGACAATTTCTATATGTTCGGTGAAGTTTGTGCCCGTGCAAATGAAGTTGTTTACCGCGATACTCCTAATATGTCTGCTTATTTCTATACTTGGAAAGAAGACCAGGAATATGAATGGAGTAACGATACTACTTTGTGGGATGATAAAGTAATCTTTGAAACAGATTATCCACAGATGCCGTTTACAGCTGGTGAAATCACATTTGATGTAGTAAATGCAAAATCTGCCCATAAACAGGGACTTGAATATGCTCAGCATTCAACAAAATGGACTCAGCGCTCTGACAACCATCTTCTTCGTGGAAATGAATATCACGATCCTGACCATTCTATGAAATCTGGTCTTGATGTAATTGACTTCCCAATGCACTGGAATTTTGATTCTGCATCTGGAGCTTTCAGTGTTCATGGAGAAGACTGGCGCTATAACGATGCAACTTACAATGTTGTTTACGTAGACAGCCATGATTATGCTCCTTGTGGAGATGATACTCATCGTTTCCATAGAGGTACTGATGTATGGGCAGAAAACCTTGATCTTATGTTCACATTCCGCGGAATTCCTTGTCTTTACTACGGTTCAGAAATCGAATTCATGAAAGGTGCAATTATTGATAAAGGTCCTCTTGAAGCTCTTTGCGATACTGGTCGTGCTTATTTTGGTGATTATCTTGAAGGTACTGTAAATGCTTCTGATTTTAGTAAGTATACAGCAACTGGTAAAGTAGCAGAAACTTTGAATCATCCACTGGCAAAACATATCCAGCGCTTGAACATGATTCGCCGCGAAATCCCAGCTTTGCAGAAAGGTCAGTATTCAACAGAGGGCTGTGGTTCATCTAAAATTGCTTTCAAGCGCCGTTATACAAAAGATGGAATCGACAGCTTTGTTCTTGTAACAATCAATGCCGATACAACATTCACTGGTCTCCCAGCCGGAACTTATGTGGATGCAATTACTGGTGATACAAAAACTGTTTCTGCCGGTGGTGAACTGGAAACTTCAGGATGTACTGGCAAGGGTAATATGCGTGTTTATGTTCTTAATGGACCAGGCGCAATTGGTTCTGATATCAGTAATACTTATCTTAAATAATAAGTTCATCTAAAAAATTACGGGTACTGGATAAATTGTCCGGTACCCTTTTTTAAAGTCAATCGATTGTTGAAACAGTTTTCTTGACTTTTTATGGGAGAAAAAAAATGACTGTTTTAAGAAAGCTCACTTCTTTGATTTTGAGTTTTTTAATTTTGCCGGTTGTTTTTACTGGCTGTAGGGTTAGAGATGAATCAATTCCTGTTTCTAAAATTACAATTACACTTAGTGGAAGCAGAGAAGTAAAGCTTGGTGAGTCTGTAGAGTTTACAGTAAAATTTACACCAGAAAATGCAACAGATAAAGAAGTTGATTTTTATTTTGATGGTGATGATCAGGATTTAGGAATTTTTGAAAAAGGTAATGAACCAAATGTTTATTTTTATATTCCAAACGAAAAGGCCGCACAACAGAATGAAGGCAAAGTTACTTTTTTTGCAGAAAGTAAAAAAGAACATGTCAGAGGAAAAAAGACTGTAACAGTAAAATCTACAATTGTAGAAAGAATTATTTATCTTAGAGAATCAGACGGAACATTGATTAGCACTTTGACTGTTACATCAGAGAAAATTGTTCCTTCTTTAATTGATAAGCCAGAAGATACTTCCTCTGGCAAATTTGGGGGATGGTATCTTAACAGCGACTGTACAATCCCAGTTGATTTTAACGATGAGTTAAAAACAGAAAATGTTTTCTTTGCAAAACGTGTTGCTCCTGCTACAAGGTTTACTGTTACTTTTGACGCTGGATCTCAGTGCAGTTCAAATCCGGATTCGGTAACAGTTGAAGTTGGAACATCAATCACTCTGCCTCAGAATCTTTCTGCTGAAGACTACACATTTTTAGGCTGGGTAGAAAATTCAGGTTCTGATTCGATTCTTGGTTCAACTTATATCGTAAATTCAAATATTACTTTGTATGCAAAATGGAAGTCAAAAGCGGTAGAAGTAATTCATGTAGAAAGTGTTTCAATTGGACGCGTAGAAACAGAGCAGGTTATTGGAAATAAAATTCAGCTTGCAGTAAATGTTTTTCCAGAAGATGCAGATAATCAGTCTTTGATTTTTACATCGTCAAATCAGGATATTGCAACTGTTTCTTCAACTGGTCTTGTAACTTTTAAATCAGCAGGAAATGTAAGAATTACTGTTACGTCGGTAGATGGAGGCAAAAGTGATTACATCAATTTCCAGGTGGAAGATGTTATTGCTCAGCTTGAATCAATATCAATTTCTGGAATTTCTTCTATTAAAGAAGGCGGTTCAACAAAACTGAATGTTACTTATTCTCCTTTAAATATTTCTCTGGAATCAAAAGCAGTTACATGGAAATCTTCCGATACAAATGTGGCAACTGTTTCTGCTGATGGAACTGTAAAAGGTATTGCAGAAGGAAAAGCCACAATCACTTGTACTTCAAATGTTAACAGTTCTGTTTCTGCAGTATGGATTATGGATGTTACAGCAGAAGTAAAAGACAAAATTATTGTTCACTGCGCAAAAGATTTGAATTTTACAAATATTTATGCATGGGTTGACGGCG
>JAEDJS010000053.1 GCA_016296205.1 Treponema sp.
GTAGGGGTCGACTCCCTGTAAAAAATAATGAGAGCAAAAAAATAACCGGTTACCAAAGAGATAACCGGTTTGAAAGCGGTAGAAGGGAGTCGAACCCTCGTCTCCAGCTTGGAAGGCTGGGGTAATGAGCCGTTATACGACTACCGCAAATATGTTTATAATATATAGATTCTAAAAAAAAATGTCAATAACTTTTATAAAAAAATTCAATTTTTTCTAATTTTTTTTGTTACTATGATTAAAATTCAATGTTATAATATAGACAGACAATATATCATTCAACAGTCAACCTCAACTTAATTCATAATTCACGGAGGAAATATGAAGAAACATGGACGTTTTGCAATAATATTGTTTTGTGCAGCAGAAGTTTCAATTCAACTTTCGGCACAAAATTACTACCAGTTTACACAGGAAAATTCCCCTCACCCTGTTACAGAAATTCAATATACAGGCGGGAAAAGTTACATTCTTGTAGAACGAACAGATTTACGCCGCTACGAAAACGGGAAATATATCGGACTTACAAGCCGTGAAACAAAATCCTACATTACTCCAGAACAGCAGAACGGTTCCACATGGCTTTACGACGGAAGTTTTTATGTTGACGAAGCCACAAAGCATAACTCCATGGAAGTTCGCGGTGGAGTTAACGAAGCAGTTGAATCAAAATTTACAATCGATAAAAACGGTCATTTTACAATGATTGTAGACAACGGATTTCCTTCATTCAGAAGTTTTCCAAGTTACACAAACCAGGAACTGTTTACAGGTGCAAAATGGGTTTCAAAAAGTGAACGCTCTGTTGATCCACTTAATAAAGGAAAGTTCACAAAAATTCCAATGACTGTTGAATACACTTTTGCCGGCGAAGATGTTTTTAACGAAGAACCAGTTTATGTTATCAACGCACAATGGGCTACACGATATACTGCAAACAATTATGACCCGGACGGTGACCCAGAATTAAAAGGCGCCCAGGGAAGCCACGTTGCAAAAATATTTATCAGCCAGAAAACTGGTGCGGCTGTTTATGTTCGAGACAGCGTAAACGAAGCTTTTATGTATTCAAACGGAAAACAAATCGTAAACAAAGGCACTATCAACCTGTTTACAAAATATCCCCCAACATTTGACCGCACTGAAGTTTATTCTTCAATTGCAAAAAATTTTGGAACATCTGGTGGCAGCGGAAACGGTTATGGAAAATACGATGAAGAATTCAGAGTGAACACAACAGCTCCAGGTACTAACCTTAAAAGTGATTTTGGCAAGTTGATAAAAGGAAATGACAAAATTAAAATTGAAAATACTTCCAGCGGTTTAAAATTTACAATGGAAGATTTAAAATTCCATCCGGACAGTGCCCAATTGCTGCCAGAAGAAATTGATAAAATAAAAACAATTGCAGACATTCTTTCAAACGCAAAAAACAGAATGTTTCTAATAGAAGGTCACACTGCACGAACAGGATACACAGAAGGCGAAGATAAACTTTCTATAGAACGTGCCAAAACTATTGCAAACCTTTTATTTGATAATGGAATTGAACTAGACAAAATGATTTGCCGTGGAAGTGGAAGCCGAAAGCCAATTGATTCAAACGACACTCCGGAAGGACGAGCAAGAAACCGTCGTGTAGAAATTACAATTCTTGAATAAAAAAAACGCACCAGGTATGAAGCAAAAACAAAACATTAAAATTGCTGCATCATTTCCCAGAGCAATTTTCTACTAAAAGCAATTCCAGTACCAAGAAAATAAGTAATGGAAATATAAGTTGAAATATCCATGGGGTCTTTCTGATCACAACCAAATGCAGTAATAAGGCCAATTACAGTAAGCTCCAGAAAAAGAGCAGAGGTAACAAACAATTTCTATTTTAATGCAATTGACAAAACTTAATCAAATCTTTACCATTTTAATATGGAAAAAAAAGTAATCTATTACAAAGATGAATTAAATGATGAATTTGCCGGTGACAGTATTCAGCCAAAAGTGATTGACGGCAACTGGGTTTACGTTCACACTTCATTATGGAAGAAATTCACACGGTTTTTCTGGCTCAGAATTGTATTTACACCAATTGCCTGGAGTTTCCTTAAGTTTAAATATCACTGGAAAGTAGAAAATAAGAATGCCCTCAAATATGTAAAAAAACAGGCCTTCTTTATGTTTGGTAACCATACTCACAATATTTGCGATGCTTTTATTCCTCCTATTATGCATTCACCAAGAAATATTTATCTTATTGTAAATGCAAATAATGTAAGCATGCCAGTTCTTGGAAAACTTACACCAAGCCTGGGAGCAATTCCACTTCCTGCAAATCTTGCGGCTACAAAAAACTTTCTGAAATGCATAGAAACAAGAGTTAACCAGAAGTGCGGAATTATCATATACCCGGAAGCCCACATCTGGCCTTTCTACACAAAAATAAGACCATTTCCCGATACGAGTTTCAGATATCCAGTTCAGTATGACACACCAGTTTTATGCTTTACAAATACATATCAGAAAAGAAAATTTTCTAAAAATCCAAAAATTGTGACTTACATTGACGGACCATTTTATCCAGACAAAAATCTTGATAAAAATTCAAGGAAAAAGGATCTCAGAGACAAATGCTACAATGCAATGTGCCAGCGATCAAAAAATTCAAACCTGGAAATAATTCAATATATTAAAGCTGAACAGGATGAAAATTCCGAAAATTTAAATTCAGCTAAAGGAGTGTAAGATAAAACCGCTAAAATAGCGCGGCTTTATCTTACTTAAAGTTTGCGTTGCAAACTTAGTATTTAATAGGAGAATCAGATGATTAATATTCTTTTTGCAGGAAATGACAAAGTTTACGATGGATTTCTTACCTGTGCCTTAAGTATGTTCAAAAGAAGTACAACAACAGAACCTTTTAATTTTTACATACTTACCCTTAACCTTCAGGATATTAACCCAAATTACAAGGATATTTCAGACAAGCACATCCGTTTTTTTGACCAGGTAATCAAAAGCTATAATCCGGAAAACACAATTACAAAAATTGATGCTACTGAATATTACAATAAAGAATTCAGAGGATGTCCAAATGAAAAATGCTACACAAGTCCCTACACCCTATTAAGGCTTTTTGCAGATCTTATTCCGGGAATGCCCTCAAAATTTCTTTACCTTGATGCAGACATTATGTTCAATAAAGACATAAAACTTCTATATGATATTGATGTTTCCAAAGTTGAATACGCCGCTGCACACGATCATTATTTTAAGCTGATTTGCCCGTTTCTTAATCCAAGATATACAAATGCAGGAGTAATGCTTTTTAACCTGGACATGTGTCGCAAAAATGATTTCTTTAAAAAAGCCCGGGAACTTATAAAGGTAAAAAAACTTACATTTGCAGACCAGAGTGCACTTAACAGAAGTACAACAAAGAAAAAATTATTAAGCCAGCGCTACAATGATCAGAAATTCCTCTATAAAAATACAATTATCCGCCATTTTTCACAGCGACTGTTCTATACCCAGAAGCCTCATATTAAGAACATTAAACAGTGGAAAGTTCAGGAAGTTCATAAAGTATACAAATACTGGCAGTTTGATGATATTTTAAATGAATATATTTACCTTATCAACAAATTTGAAAGGGATTTCGAAAAATAATCAACTATTATAATTAACCAGTTTTTGAGTGTAACTTAAAACAACCTTTACTACTTGCCTTAAAGCAAAAATGTCAATATAATTTTATATTATGAAACTTTCACGCTTTTTGGCAATTTTTTTAAGTCTTGCACTCAGTTCTATAATTTCAGGGTGCAAAAACTATATCCTTCCAGAAGGAAATATTGCACTTATCACATCATCTTCAAGTGGAAATATCCAGCTTCTTCCCCCGGAAAAAATAACTGCAAGTCAGGGAAAAACAAAAGCAATAACTCTTTCCTGGCAGCCAGCAGTTGGAGCGGTACAATACAAAATATATTCTTCTTTAACAGCATTTGAAGAAGTTCAGCAAGTAGCAGAAACAAAAGACGGCAGTACTTCCAGCATCACATTAATGGAAGAAAGCGGTGTCTCAAAATATTATAAAATTAAAACTGTTGGTGCCAACGGTAAAGAAAGCAATTTTTCCAATTTTGTTTACGGCTCAACAATGGCAACACCAATCATTACTAACATTGAACAGCCAGAAGAAGGAAACAGTGCAATAGTTCATTTCTACATGTCAAACTGCAATGCTTCAACTTATGAAAATTACGTTAAATATGAAATTTGCTGTTACCAGGCAGATAAAACAACACAGGCAGTAAATCCGGTTATTCTTGACCACCATGCCACAAGTGCCAGAATAGAAGGCCTCTCTCCAAAAACAGTATATTATTATGAAGTAAGAGCTTATACAGTTTCAGATCAGAAAAATGCAGAAATAAGCGATAAAATTGATGCAGAAACAGCAAGACTTCTTATTCCTCAGGCACCAATCCAATTAACAGCTGCAAAAGGAACAAGCAAAGATAATATTGAACTTTCATGGATTCTTCCAGAATTTACAGATGTTTCTACTGGTGGTTCCAGCTTTGAAAGACATCCACTGTATTTTACAATTGAACGAAAACTTAAATCTCAGGATTCAGACCAATATCAGACAATTGTTCCATATCTGGGAACAATGATTACTGATGCAGAACTCCTTGCCAATCCAAGTAAAATGCGGTTCAGCTGTGAAGACAGTGCTAAGAATTCACCACAGATTCAGGTTGAACTTTCTACTGACGATGACTGCGAAATCAACAATAATTATCCGGATTACATTTCAAAAGCAAAAATCACATTTGTTGATTCAACAGCAGTGCGTGGCTTGCAATATTCATACAGAGTTCAAAGCTATGTTGATGATGTTAAAAAAATTACAAGTGCACCAAGCGCTGTAAATGAATGCGAAGGTTGGAAAATTCCACTTGCTTCATTTAAAATCACTCCAGAATATATTCTTGATGCAGAAAATCAAGCAAACTACGCAGAAATCCAATTAAAATTCAATATGGATTTTACACCACTGGAGCAGGATTACAAATATTTTATTATTCAGAAAAAACACACAGAGCTTGACGGCACTCCATCTGAATCAGAGCCAGTTAACATCCAGTTGAACACAATAGAAGATTTAAATTCAACTGTTATAAAATTTTCAGATTTATCTGATCCTCAGACTCTTGGTTATTACTTATTCAATATTGTAATTTCAAAACCTGACGCAACAGATAGCTCCGACTATATCGAAATTTTAACAGCTTCTAAAAAGATTCTTGTAATCAACGATGCAACATACAAAATAGAAAATCCACATTTTTCTGTTGCAGACGGCTATTCATCAAAATTTGTTCTCTCCTGGGATTATAACCAAGATGCAAGCTATTCAATTTCATGGAATGATTACGATACAACTGGCCAGCAAACCGGCGGATCAGAAACAGAAATTGAACTTATAAAAGACACTGATTTTACCGTAAGTGATGGAAAAGCAGTGTGCAATCATCCATCTCCAAGCGGCTCAATCAGAACTTATTCACTTACTGTAGACGAAGGACTTTCAGAAACTTTCCTTATTGAAACAGACAACGTAGAAAAGAAATTCAAGACACTTGGAAAAGCACAGCCTGTTTTTGATATTGATTCAATATGCTACGACAAAATCAGTTTTAAATGGCCACAGGTTCAGAAAGCAGACAAATATTATGTGAACGCAACCTACAAAAATCTTGAAGGTGTAACAGTAAACGTTTATGACGAAAACCAGCTTATTGATACTTCAGAAATTACAGGTGACCAGATTTCATTTGAAATTCCAAAAGAAAAGCTTCCAGGCTATAGTTCAATTACCCAGGAAGAAACAACAACTGAATATTTTGATTCAAGACTTGCAGGAGCAGATTTGAACATTACAGTTATATGTTTAAATGATTCAACCAGGGATTTCACAGAAGCACCATTTACAGCAAACAGTCTAGGAACAGCAAAGCTTTATGAAGGAATTCAAAATCCAACAGAAAGAAGTTCAAATTATATTGCAATTAACTTTAAGAAAATTCCTGGTGCTAAAGGATATTTAATTTACAGAACAGAACGTGATGTATCAAATACAGAAATCCGTAATTCTCAGTCAATTTATTTTGATGCTGTTAAGAACGAACTTCTTGTAAACAGTTCAGAAATTAATTCAAAAAGAACTTCAGTTGAATATTCTGAAATAACAAAAACATATAAGATTATAGACAGACAATGTGACCAGGAAGACAAGTTCAGTTCTTATGAAACAAGTCAGGCAAAAATATCATGGGGGCTTCCTTATGGTTATACAATCATTCCTGTTCTTAAAACAGAAGATTTTACATTTGCTCAAAACCTCATTGAATTTGAATCAACACCAATTAGCGGAATTATTTACACAAATTTAACTGATGGCTCAATTACTAAAATCTGTTCAACTTACGGCTATGGTCAGAATCTTAAAGCTTCAAAAGCAGACAGTACAGATGCAGTAAAATTAACATGGAACAAACCATACGACAGTGATGCTCTTACTCCTGTTATTTACAGAAGAAAACCTGGAGAAAATGGAAAATGGCAGAAAGTTGATTCTATCGGAAAGAAGCTTGAAGAAGTTTCTGTTCAGCCGGATAAAACAGACGAAGCTTATGACAAACCATTTGACTACATTGTTTCTTATGCTTCTTCGTCAAGCGAAACTCTTATTCCAGAATCATTGAACACAGAAATCATTTCAAACTCAATCAGTTCTAATGGTGAAGAAAACTGTAAAGGATATCTGTTTACAGCCCCTGCCCTTAGAGCAAGATACAATGGAACAGAAAACGGAAGGGATACAAACGGAAACGTTATTTACCAGCAGGATGAAAATTATTATTCAGAAAAAGTTAGCTGGGACGTTTACAATTATGCAGAAAAGAAAAACGGTCCTGAATCTTATGCACTTTACATGTTCAACACAAACAAAAATTGCGGATGGGTAAAATTAGCAGAAATCAGTGCAGGAGAAACAGGGGAATTAAATGCTGCAATTACTCAAATAATTGATAATTCCAGTTATGATATAACAGTTGATAAAACAACAAATCAGGAATTAGTAATAAAACCAACAAGTATTTCCAGTGGAACTAAATTAATTACAAAAGGCCTGATGATGATTCTGAGAGATGCACGTCATTATTACAAACTTGAAGCTGTCAGAAAAAATTCATCTGGAACAGAAATCACTGCAAACCGGGGCGGCGACAATTCAATCTATGCCTACAGACAGATTACTGGTGAAGAACTTATTAAAACAGTAACATTGAATATTTCAAAAATGCTGATTGATACAGACGTTTATAACATTTCAGAAACTGCCAGCGGATTAGTCGGTGGTGGGGAAACAATCAAATGGTATTACAACAGTACCTTTGGTTGGTCTAAAAAGCATGATTGGTTGGGAAAAGGTGACTTTAAATGGTATATTAAAAATTACAATACCGAGTGGGCAAATACTCCAAGCGGTAAAAAATGCAATTCATTCATTACCATTACTGATGAAAACACAAACCATGAAGTCAGAGGTGCCCATAATGGAAATGAAAATTCTACTTCAAAGCTTAGAGTTATTTCTAAAGGTTCAAGAGATTACGGAACAATGATTGATTTTGAAATTAAAGTTTCTGATGCGTACCCGGATTTGAAATTAACTTCTTACTCTGGAACTGTAAGCTTTACTTGCAGCGACGAACAATTTAATGGAAAAACATCAACAGACAACAACAATACTTTCTCTACCCCTTCTTTATCGAAAAATGATATTAAATATTGGTCTCCAATCAAAATTGGAAAAACTAATATTTTTTACGGTGGAAATGATTCAAACGCAATTAATGCAGGATGGTGGGAATAAAAAATGAAACATTCAACTTTATTAATTTTAATTACAACCTTTACATTATTTGCTTTAACAGGCTGTTACAGTTTCTTTGAATCAAAAGTTCCTATGAAAACAGACAAAGAAAGCATTACATTAAAAGACGCTTTAACACCTGAAGTAACAGTAAAAACTCTCCAGCCTCCAACTCAAGTATTTGCAAGTCAGGGTTTATATGCAGGAAAAATTGCAGTTAGCTGGAGTGATGTTCCAGGTGCCGCTTCTTACCGACTGGAACGGGCAATATCAAAACCAAATCCAGACGGAACTTTCACAATTCCAGAAGAATCGGATTTTTCTGTTATTAAGGAATTTGTTTACGGAACACTTTACACAGATATAATTCTTTCAAACCCAAGTACTACAAACAATGAATATGCTTACAAATATTTCTACAGAATATCAAGTGAAAACATTGGAAAAGGTCTTGAATCAAGCGATTTTACAGATCCGTTAACACCTGCTACACAAGGTGCCGGTTCACTTCTCTGCCCTCCTCAAAACCTCACTGCCTGGAAGGGAAAATCAACAAAAGAAATCAAACTAAACTGGGACAAAGTAGAAGGTGCCGCATATTATAAAATCTACCGTGGCGAAAAAGAAAACGGAACAGGAATGGAACTTATCGACACAATAATGAGCAATGAAAATTCTTATTCAAATGCTATTTTAACAAGCGATCAGGGAATTTCTTTCTATTACAAAATCGTGGCCCAAAACACAGAAGGTTTTGACAGTGCTTATTCATCAATGGCAATGGGTTACAGTCTTAAAAATGGAGCCCCAACTGCCCCAGATTCTCTAAAAGTAACAAATGGAAATGCCCAGGTAAAAAATGGTCTCACAATTACATGGAACCAGCTTGATCCTGTTGAACCAACAACAACCCTTACATACTCAATTTACCGCACCAGCAGTAATGACAGCGTGTACACTCTTCTAAAAAATAATATTCCAAACACAACAACAACTTATACAGATAATTCTTCACTTAAACCTGGAATTAAATATTATTATTATATTCAGGTTACAGCTGTTGATTCTTTGACCAATGAAAAATCAACAAGTGCCTTTACAGAAAGCGGTCCTGAATCTAATGAACCAGCAGTTGGATTTATTCTCAGTGCACCAACAAATCTGGAAATTGAAGAAACAGCTGATAATAAAATCAATATTCTGTTTACACAAAGTGTTGGTTTTGATCTTGGAGTTGAATTCAAATACAACGTAAAATCAAGTGAAAGCAAAGACGGACCATTTACAAATCTTGTTGAAAATGCCCCAATCGAATTAAGGGAAGACGGAAGATTTGCTCTTGTTGATCCTGTCCAGAAATCAAAATTCTATGCAATTACAGCAATAAATTCAGAAAACATGGAAAGTGAATTAAGCCAGATTGTAGCACCAGTTCCAGAAGCCCCTGTAAATGTTGTTGCATCTAAAACTAAACAGCTTACAAAGGATTTCCAGCCAAATACAAATAATGTTTATCCTGTTCAGATTACCTGGGAAAATCCATCTGGGGCTGAACCTGCAGGATACAATATTTACAGATCAACTAAACCAGATTCAAGTTTCAGAAAAATCAATGATGAAGTAATCTCTGGAACAACTGAATATATAGACATAAACGAAACTGCAAAAAGCGGTACATTCTATTACTATAAAGTTATATCACTTAATGAACTTGGTCAGGGCAAAAAATCAAATGAGCCTGCAAATGATCCAAAACATCAGGCAAGAGGTTATGGTGCCATTACCCGTGAACAATGGTTTATTGAATACAACAAAAACATTATGTCCAGCCAGGCAAAATTAACACTTATGCACAAAGCAAACGATTTGGATAAAGTTGGCTCAGAAACAATAAACGGTAATATTTCCGGAACTCTCGGTTACACAGCAAAAGTTGCAGGCTTGGGAGCAGAAATTACAATGCCCTATACTAATTATGCAGACCATTTTATTGGTGCAGATAAAACTCTTGGAGTATATTATGTTCTTAACGGAAATACAGACACAACAAGTAATATGAGTGCAAACGGTCACATGCACGAAAAAGTAAACTGCTACGGTTATACAGTTGATTTGTCAAAATCCTTTGATGAAAAAATATTCAACTTACTTTCACCGGCAGACAGGGAAGCTATTACTGCAACAAAAGACCAGTGCTACATTGTAGGCATGTATCCAGGCTATGCTATTTATGACAATCTGGAAATTAAAGGTGGTGCCGCAGGTGGCGGATATTATCTTGTATCAACTTTCGAATTAGGAACAAAAGACGGAGAATTCGGAAAAACAATTTTACCAGAAGAAAAAGTTGACTGGCTTATTGGAGAAATCCACTAATACAAAATTCAGGAGAAACACAAATGAATAAAACTATGAGAACAATTTCTGTTATTATATCTACATTGATTTTTGCAATTATTTTTGCAGGCTGCTACACACCTAGCCCAATCTACGGAACATGGACAGACAATGACGGAAGTAAAATCACTTTTATGGCAGACAATACATTTAATTCTACAATTAATGACAGTTCAGAAACGCCTACTCAGTTTTCAGGTGAATGGACTATAATAGACAACGTTCTTATTCTTAAAGTAATAATCAGCGAAACAGAAGATTATGTAATGAGAAGTGAATGGGATATACGCGGCGCAATGCTCTACATGGACTGGACATTAAAAGGCGTAAAAAAATCACTTATTCTTTATCACACTGCAAGATAAATGGAGTAAAACGTGAAAAACTTTTTTTTAATATTGATTCTTACACTCATCAGCATAATTCCAGTTTTTGCTCAAACAGAAAAAATAGATCCCAAAACCGGATTTCCTGTAATCGAAGTAAAACCATTTGAAGTATTCACAGAAGGTGTAAGTTTTGCCCAGGTTAACCGTGTAGAAATTCTAGAAGACAGATCAAACTTTGTAAGAGAAAATTACATGATTGGTGCAAGCTGCTCAATGATAAGTC
This sequence comes from Treponema sp., assembly GCA_016296205.1. GTDB lineage: Bacteria > Spirochaetota > Spirochaetia > Treponematales > Treponemataceae > Treponema_D. Next base: position 10,955 of record JAEDJS010000053.1, read on the forward strand.
ACAACATGAAACCAACAAATCATATTATCCGCATTAGTGCCTACTATCCTTTTTACAATACATTTAACGGAATGAAACAATATCCAAAACAGACACTTCTTTACGCCGCTGATTTATTTGCTGGATTATACACAACTATTGATATGTGGAAATATGTTAACATTAATTTTGCCGGCGGACTTCACTACATGTACCAGCTTACTGATGAATATCACATGCACTATTTTGGCGGTGCTATCATGAGCGGATTAGATTTACCAATTGCAAAACGATGGAATATTGCTTTAGACGGAACTGTTACTTTAGATTACCCTAATTTTGGCACAAACAGACGAGTACAGCCATTTGACATGTCATGGCAATACCACCTGGATTTTGGTGTAAGATATTCAAGAAAAAATCTTAATAAATATTCTTACATCAATTCCAAGCCAAAAGCAAAACAGAAACTATCAACAGAACAATAACCGGTTATTAATTTATGTCCAGCTGCTGACAAGCATTCTGAGCTGCCAGTTGTTCGGCATTTTTTTTACTGTTAGAAACAGCAGGCCCAAAAACTTTACTTCCAAGATGTACAGTAACAGAAAACTTCTGTTCATGGTCAGGACCACTAACACTTTCAAGAATGTAAACCGGACATTTTTTTGCAGTTTTCTGGTAATACTCCTGAAGCTTTGTTTTCCAGTCTTTGTTGCCTTTATTACTCTGAACATTCCTGATTTCTGGAACAATCAATTTTAATACAAGTTTTTCTGCTGCTTCATATCCCTGATCAAGATACAAAGCTCCGATAACGGCTTCTACTGCATCAGCAAGAATTGCAGGCTTTAAACGTCCGCCAGTGTTTTCTTCACCTTTGCCCAGTATCAAAAGACTGTGAATATTCATAACATTTTTTGCAATTGGCGCAAGAGATTTTTCACTAACAACGTTACTTTTTATCTTAGCCAGATCTCCTTCCTGTTTCTGAAACATATCTTCATATAAAAAAGCGGCTGTAGCAAGCCCAAGTACACTGTCTCCAAGAAATTCCAAACGTTCGTTATTATAATGACTGTAAGCCTTATCTTCATTGGAATAACTTCGGTGATGCAAGGCAAGATCCAGAATATTGTAATCATTAAAACGAATATCTAGATTTTTACAAAACTTTTTAAGCTCAGACATACGTTCTTTGGAAATTTTTTTGATCTGGTAATTTTTATTCATAATAAACCTGTATTAAAAAATAAAAAAAGCACAGTCCATTTAGAACTGCGCCATCCGTAACTAAACAATAATTATAAGTTAATACAATTATTTTACGAGTTTCTTAATCAATTCGAAAGCTTCACCAACTGTTTCAAATTCTTGTGCAGCTTCATCAGCAATATTGATTTCTAGTTCCTGTTCCAAAGCGTAAACAATATCATAAATTACCAAACTGTCTGCATTCAGATCAGCACGGAATGATGTGTCAGCTGTTATTTTTGCTTCGTCACAATCAACCTGTTCTGCAATAATTCTCTTAAAAGTAGAAAACAATTCTTCTTCGCTCATTTTAATCCTCCAGAATTATGAGAGTTGTTGTCCTGTTTTACAAGACAGAATTAAATTAACCGTTTACTTCTGGTGTAATTACCTGACGTCCACGGTAGAAACCACATTTTGGACAAACATGATGCTGTTTAACAAGGTTACCACAGTTGTTGCATTCAACAAGGTTAGGTGCTTCAAGACGCATGTTAATTGTCTGTCTTCTTTTTGTTACTGCCTTAGAAGTTTTTGATCTAGGTACTGCCATATTTATCTCCTCACTCTAGGATAATTGTTCCTTAATAATAGTTCACTTATTTTACTATATTTTAGCAAATTATGTCAATATCCAACAATAGTTTTGGAACTAAATAATTTTAACTTTTTAACACAATTTTTCCGGCTTATTAAAATAATATTTTAATACAAAAAATTATTTTTGCCTAAAAAAAGTTACATTTATTATTTAAAAAAATTTTTAACTTTTTCTGCAATAAATTCCGGCACCATGCCTGTAATATCGCCTCCGAATTTTGCCAGTTCTTTAATACTTGAACTTCTTACAATAACATATTTCTGTTCAGTTGGGAGCATTAATGTTTCTACGTTTCCCAAAGATTTATTCATAAGGCTCAAATCAAATTCATAGGCAAAATCATTGGCATTTCTAATTCCCCGGACAAGAACATCAACTTCATTATTTTTACAATAATCAACTATAAGCCCGTTCCAGGTATGAATTGAAATATTTTTAAGACCTTCCGTCATTTTAGAAATCATATCAACTCTTTCCTGGGAATCAAACATATAATTCTTATCCGGATTTACAGCAATAACAATATCAAGTTTATCAAATAATTTACTGGCCCGCTCTATCACATTCAGATGTCCATAAGTTGGTGGATCAAAACTACCTGCAAAAACTGCTTTGGTCATAAAATTCTCCCATAAAAAGTCAAGAAGATTGTTTCAACAATTGATTGACTTTTTACACTGTTCCGTAATGTAATGAGGAACAGCAGTTTATAATAAGTTTGCAACGCAAACT
>JAEDJS010000104.1 GCA_016296205.1 Treponema sp.
CAGCAACACAGGTTGAGTGGAAAGACTATGTAATCAACCTTATCGACACTCCAGGTCACGTAGACTTCACAGTAGAAGTTGAACGCTCACTCCGCGTTCTCGACGGTGCTATCATGATTCTTTGTGCCGTTGCAGGTGTTCAGTCACAGTCTATCACAGTTGACCGCCAGCTTAAACGCTATCATGTACCACGAGTTGCATTTGTTAATAAATGTGACCGTCAGGGTGCTAATCCACTTAGAGTTCGCATGCAGTTGCGTGAAAAACTTGGTTTGAATGCTTATATGATGGAACTTCCAATCGGTTTGGAAGATAAACTTGAAGGTGTTGTTGATTTGGTTGGAATGAAAGCAATCTATTTCGACGGACCAAACGGTGAAGACCTTCGCATTGCTGAAATTCCTGAAGCATTAAAATCAGATGCAGAAAAATATCGTGAAGAACTTCTTGACGCTGCTTCTATGTTCGATGATTCTTTGATGGAAGAAATCATGGAAAATGGATATGAAGGCGTTTCAGAAGAAAAACTTATTGCTGCAATCCGTAAAGGAACAATTTCTGAACAGTTTGTTGGTGTATTCTGTGGTTCTGCTCACGTAAATAAAGGTATTCAGCCATTGCTCGATGCAGTTGCTCGTTATCTTCCAGCTCCAAACGAAGTTGAAAACGTTGCTTTGGATTTGGATAACAATGAAAAAGAAGTTAAACTTGAATCAGTTGATAACAAACCTTGTGTTGCTTTGGCATTCAAACTTGATGATGGTCAGTATGGTCAGTTGACATATACTCGTGTTTATCAGGGAAAAATCAAAAAAGGTGAAGAACTTTTCAATACTCGTACAAAGAAAAAGTTCAAGGTTGGACGTCTTGTTCGCATGAACTCAGCTCAGATGGAAGATATTTCAGAAGGATGTGCTGGTGATATCGTTGCTTTGTTTGGTGTTGACTGTGCTTCTGGTGATACATTCGTTAATAGTGGAATTAACTATTCTATGGCTTCTATGTACGTTCCAGAACCTGTAATTTCTCTTTCTATCAAACCAAAAGATAAAAACTCAGAAATGCAGATGTCAAAAGCTCTCAACCGTTTCGTAAAAGAAGACCCTACATTCCGCGTTTACACAGATCCAGAATCTGGTGAAACAATCATCAAAGGTATGGGTGAGTTGCACCTTGAAGTTTATGTTGAACGTATGAAACGTGAATATAACTGTGAAGTTGTAACAGGTGCTCCTCAGGTTGCTTACCGTGAATCTATTACAACTCAGGGTGACTTCAACTACACACACAAAAAACAGTCTGGTGGTTCTGGTCAGTACGGTCGTGTTGCAGGTTTCATGGAACCAATTTCAGAAAAAGATTACGAATTTGTTGATGCAATTAAAGGTGGTGCTATTCCTAACGAATTCATTCCTTCTTGTGATAAAGGTTTCCAGAAGGCTATGAAAGAAGGTTCTTTGATTGGTGCTCCAATTGTTGGTGTTAAGATGACTATCAATGATGGTCAGTCTCACCCAGTAGACTCTAACGATAACGCATTCCAGATTGCAGCTATTGGTGCTTTCCGTGAAGGTTATTTGAAGGCAAAACCTGTTATTCTTGAACCAGTTATGAAAGTTCAGATGACAGCTCCAACAGAATTCCAGGGTAACTTGTTTGGTCTTATCAACCAGCGCCGTGGTGTAATCGTTGATTCAACTGATGAAAACAATACATCAACAGTAAACGCAGAAGTTCCACTTTCTGAAATGTTCGGATTCTCTACAATCTTGCGTTCTTCAACTCAGGGAAAAGGTGAATTCACAATGGAATTCGAAAAATATGGTAAAGTTCCAAATGCTATTGCTGATGAACTTATTGCTAAACACAAAGCTGAAAAAGAAGCTGGAAAGAAATAATTTCAAATTGGAGGCAAATAATTATGGATAAAAAAGATTTAATAGCACACAGCCCAGTTCGCTATTTTGATGCAACAAACGCTTCATTGAAAGCAGGAGAAATGGGTCTTATTACTGCAAAAAAAGGACTTGGAAAAACTTCAGTTCTCGTTCAATTTGGAATTGATTCACTTTTGAATGATAAAGCTCTTGTTCATGTTTCTTTTGATCAGCAGTCTTCTAACGTAATTGCATGGTATTCAAGCATTATGGCAGAAATTGCAAAGAAAAAAAATTTCAATCTTGATGATGTAAACGAAGAAATCGTTCGCAATCGTACAATTTTGAACTTCAATCAGGAAACATTTACTTTGCCAAAGGTTGTAAACACTCTTAAAGCTCTTAAGGAAGGTGGAATCAACATCGCAACACTCGTTGTAGATGGTCTTGATTTGGCAAAAGTTGCAAAAGCTGATTTGGATTGTTTTGCACAGTTCATCAAAGCTGAAAATATGACAGCATGGTTCAGTTTTACAAACGAAGCAAATGATTTGGCTGGCACTTTGGATGCAGATAAACTTGAAGATTTTGCTACTGTTGCACATCTTGCTTCAGAAAACAGAAATCTTGCTCTTACTGTTCTTAAAAACGGTAATGGTCAGGTTAATTTGGATACAAAAACATTGCTTATGTCAAAATAATGATGCTTGAAAAGTAAAATTATTTAAGCATTTTTAAACCGTACAGAATGAAATCATCATTTTGTGCGGTTTTTTTTATTTTCCGGAACAAAAATAGACAGAATAAGTGTTTCAATAATAT
>JAEDJS010000054.1 GCA_016296205.1 Treponema sp.
CGGTTATGACGGTTTTGGTTGTGTAACCGTTTCGGCTGTTGCCGGAATTATCACCGGCATTGTCATTTTTCTTGTAGCCCAAATGTTCGTCCATTTCGGCATCAAGAGCCTTTGAATAAAAACGGCTTGTCAGTTTCTTGAGCAAACCGTTTTCTCCTGCTAATTCTTCTGCTGTCATCCCATGGAAGTCAATCTGATCCAGCAACTGGTCGATGACATCTTTTTCTTTTGTTTTGGCCAACATTGTACTCCTCCTTAAGAGTATCATATTTGTCAGCCATTTACACAGAAAATTTTACAAGGTCGTTCCAGTATGTTTTCCATAATGATTTTTGAGATTTCTTCCCGTGATTTTGTGGCATCAATCAGTACAATCTTCATTTCCGGGTAACTTTCTCTGTAAAAATCCATGATTTCAAGATATTCTTTGCGGGTTTTTGTAAGATATTCAACTGTTTCAAAGATTTCTTTTGCTTCACCACGGCTTTCTACACGTTTAAGGCTTTCTTCTGGAGTTAAGTCAAAGAAAAAAAGAATTTCTGGTAAAGGAAACTGCCCGTTTAAAATCATAGGAATTTCTTTGCCGCAGGAAGCAGACTGATAGGCCAGACTGGAAAAAATATATCTGTCACTTACAACAAGGTTTCCTTTCTGGCATGATTCCTTAATTCCTTTTATAAGATACTGGCTGTCATTTTTGTCCATTTCTAATGTTCCGCAGATATGTTCATTTCTGTCTGCTGCAAAAAGATAAGCACTGGTAACAGGATCAACTTTTATGCTGCCTTTAAGGATTTCTCTAAGAAATTTTCCTGTGGGACTGCGGGTTGGTTCGGCTGTAATATGTAACTCCCCATTGTTTATTTTGTTTTTAAGATTAGATTTCAGTAAGTTGATTTGAGTAGTTGTTCCGGCTCCATCTATGCCTTCGAATACTACAAAATTTTTTAATAAAGTGGTAAATTCCATTGTGTTTTTCTCCATAAAATGCCGAAAATATTATGATTGAGTGCCTATGAAATCCAAGGTTAAGAAAACCATTGGTATTATTCTATTTTTTCTCATTTTAGCAGCTGGTCTGGCTGTTATTCAGCCTGTTTACAAGGGGTTGAGCAGGGCTTTGCGTTCTTTTGAATCAAAAATGCTCACAAAACTTGCAGATCAGACTGGGCTGGGGGTTTCATATTCCTCTCTCTCTCCCTCTATTTTAACCGGAATTCGCATAAAAAGTATAGATATTTTTGATATTTCCACAGAAAAAAGGATTCTTTCTGTAAAAAATGCAGTCTTAAAATACAGAATAACACCACTTTTGAAAGGTGATTTTGAGAATGGTTTTGACACTCTTTTAATTTCTGGTGTTTCTTTTGATTTTGATCCTAAATCTTCTCCGGAAGCAGCAAAAAAACTTGAAGCTCTCATAACCAATTCAGGTAAAGATGCTGCAAAATCTCAGGCCACTCAATCAATCAGAGAAAAAAATGACCGGGAAGACGTTCAAATTGTAAAAAGAATCACCCAGACTGTAAAAATGATTGTCGGAACTATTCCAAAAACCGTCAAAATTAAGGATGTAGATGCAAAATTCAAAAATTCCCAGCTGAATGCTCACGGCAGGATAAAAAATGCACTTTTATTAAGAGATGCTGATTCTTCAGAAATTAATGCCAGTGCTTCCGGATTTTGTATTTCTTCAATTCCAGGTAGAAAAGAAACAGTAGGTTTTATTTTTGAATCCCAGGGGAAAATTTTACCGGAATTTGCAGGTTCTTCCGCTACATTAACAATTTCTGACTACTACAAGGCAGATTATTCATTGAACAAAAACGATTATCTTTTAAGCTTCAATGATTCAAAATTTGTTATCAGGTCTCTGATGAATATAGGCACTTATTCACTTTATGCAGGACTGGACACAAATTCTGGAGATGCAGATGTAAACATTAAATTCCATAAGTTTGATCCATTTACACTTCTGCGCATAAAAAAGCCTGCCCAAATGATTAAAAGTCTTAAAGGTTCCACAATCGACATGAAAGCCAATCTTTCTTACGGGCTGGAAACAAATGATTTAGACTGGAATGTTGATACTTCTGTTTTTCTTGGCCCAGGAATTGCTCCCTCTGGACAGACAGTTTCTCTTGATGCCATGGGGAACAACTCAATGATAAAGGTTAAAAGTTTGAATGGAAGCGGAAGCATTGCAGACTTGGATTTTAACGGCAGCTTGATTTTTAATCCTCTTGAACCTACAGGTTTTCTTGATGTTCAGAAATTTATTCTGCCAAACGGGAAAAAAATAAGCGGCCAGATGTTCCTTGATAAGACTGCAACTGGAATCATGGGGTTTATTCCTGAATTGTTCCTGGAAGATAAAACTTTTACAGCTGTTCAGCTTGATGCTTATCCAAAGGAAAATTCCTGGGACTTTTTATTCAGTGTAGATGATTATTCCCACATTTCCTATGGTGAACCAGGGCATATTGAAATTTCCGGAAGTTACAATACTGGCAAAAAACAGTATCTTCAGGCCAGTGTTTCAATAAGAAGCCTCTTCCTTGATTCTGTACTGGAAGCGGCTGCAATTTTTGTTCCAGAAGAAAATGCCGGTGGAATAATGAGTATGGCAAAAAGTCTTGAACCATTTCTGTTCACTAATGAACTTTATGTTTCTACAGATTTTAAAAGCATTTCGTTTAATTCTCCTTATTCGGTTCTGGCAAATACTACCCAGGAACGTCAGCTTCTGCTTCTTTCTTTTGACGGTAACGAATCTAGTGTTCAGATAAGCAATCTGGATCTGATTTTTAATGATTATGTTTTAAATGCAAAACTTGGAGCAGATTTAAATCTTCCTGAACAGCAGGCAATGTTCAATTCGGCCCTTACTTTTAACTCAATTCCTTATAACATTTATGGTGATTTTTCTAATAACTGGTTAAGTGTTACAGGTGATTACGGACTGGAACTGGCTGTTAATTTTGGCAAAATCATTACCGGAAGAATGCAGCTTGTAGATCTTCCAGTTGATTTAAACGGCTTTATGCTTTCACTTTCCACAGAACTTGCATTAATTTATGGGGAACAGCAGGGCCTTGATCTAAGTATTGAAGCTTTTGATGTTCAGGAATTGTCAAATGTTACAAAAATTCAGCCTCATATTGCTTTTTCCGGTCATGTTACCCATAAAGGTGTTGCTCTTTCTTCATTAAACTATACAGATTCACTTTCGGAACTTTCCGGCAGTGGTGGTGCGTTATGGAACTTTGACGAAGGAATTTTTAAAAGTCTGAATGCAGAAATCAAAATGTCCAGTGTATTAAGCAAGGAAAATATTTCAATTCAGGCAAATTTCAATAATCCCATGGGTGTTCCTGTTTCCGGCGATGTTCTGATGACAGATTGTTTTTATACTCTTACTGCAGATATTGATTCATTCCCTGTTGGAAGATTTATCCCAGGCCAGTTTGCAGATGATACATTCAGTGCAACAATTACAGCCAGTGGTACTTTTGAAAATCCTTTTGTGATGGCAGACATTCCAGAATTTTCAATGCAGTTGAATGGAACTCCACTGGTCGCCAAAGCAACTGCAACTCTGGAAGGCAGAACAGTTAATATTAATAGGGGCCATGTTGAATGGAACGGAATGTTTGCAGAAAACTTCAATGCAGAATTCGATTTGGAAAAATTCCGGGGCGATGCAGAAACTTTATTCAAACTGGGGCAAAATGGAAGCATTCTTTCTGTGCCTTTAAATGCAAAATTCAGCATGGAAGGAGATAAAAAAGATTCTTTTGTGCTTGATGCAAATGCGGGCAAAATTAACAGTTCTCTTTTTAATCTTGATATTCCTGTAAAAATTACGGCAGTTCATACTCAGGGGCGAACCGATCTCCTTTCTAATAAGGAACTTGGCTTTAATGGTTTTATTCTTGACGACGGAACTATGAAGTTTGCAGTAACAAAAGATAAACCAGTTAACTTTACCGTAGAAGGAAAAAGTACGGGGCCTTATATTGATCTGGCTGTAACAGACGTTTATGCTGATCTTTCACGGCTTTCCGAGATTATGAAAAGTCCTCTGTTCAATATTTATAAGGGAATTTTATTTGGTTCTCTTACAATCAGTGGTTCCAATACAGACCCGGATCTGGACGGACAGTTTTCTATTGATGATTTTGATTTTAACCTGCCTGATTATATTCCAGACAGGCTTTCTACTCGTCAGTTCCAGGTTATCTTTAATCAGGATGAAATTTCTGTTCCCGCTACAACTTTTGACATTAAAGATACATATCTGGAATTAAGTGCTTTTATTGTTCTTGACAGATGGATGCTTGATCAGATGAACATTAAAATTCTGTCTGGTGATACAAGGGGAATCCCAGTTGATGTTAAAGTTCCGCTGATGAGGTTTAAAGGCGAAATTGGAATTGATACAAATGTTTCAATTTCTCCTGATTCTGTTGATGTTAACGGAAATATTGCGCTTAAAAACAGCCAGATTTCTGCTCTTACAAATTCAGGAGCAACAGTTGATTATTCTTCTCTTTTTGCAAAGCCTAAATCATCTCCTGTTCAATCATCGTCTGGGGGAAACAAAGGTGCGTCTTCCAGTTCAGATGTAAGAGTTTCTTTGAAGCTTCTTGTTGGTTCTAAGGTACAGTTTGTTATTAACCCTATTCTTAGAGGCCTTGTAGCTCCAAATACTCCAATTCAATTTAATCTGGACACTTCAGAAGAAACCTGGAACCTTAAAGGCGATATTGTTCTTAGAGGTGGAGAAGTGAACTATCTTAACAGAAACTTCTATTTAAAAGAGGGTAGAATCAACCTTAACGAAACACAGGATTCCTTTGATCCAAACATTACTGTCCGTGCAGAAACTCGTGAACGTGACGAAGACGGAAACAATGTTACAATTACATTAAGCGCCATCCGTCAGAATGTATCAAAATTTAACCCGGTATTTACATCAAGTCCGGCTAAATCAGAAAACGAAATTATGAGCCTTTTGGGACAACTTGTTACGGGAGACAGCGATAACGTGGGAAATTTCCTTCTGGCAGTTGGTGATTACGGCGTTCAGGTTACTGTTTTGAGAAAAATAGAAAATGCATTGCGTGATTTGTTGAATTTTGATATATTTTCTATTAGAACTATGGTTCTTCAGAATGCAGTTAAACAGGGTCTTGGAATGAATAAAAATCCTGGAAATACGCCTTCTGTTGGTAACTATTTTGATAATTCAACTGTTTATATAGGTAAATACTTTGGAAGTTCTTTGTATGCCGACGCTCTTTTGCAGTGGACATATGATGAAGCTAAAGCCACAAGAGATGGTTCTTCCCAGGGACTTGTTTTCCAGCCGGAACTTGGTTTTGAGCTTTCTTCACCGTTTGCCAATATCCGCTGGAATTTTGCCCCTGATCTGGGAGCCCTGCAGAATTCCTGGGTGCCTGCTACATCGGTAACTCTTTCCTGGCGATTTACTTTCTAGTTTTTTATTATAAACAAAATGTAATTGATTACTAAAATTTTAATATTACAGAGGAATAAAATGCGTAATTTGCGCCCGTCATGTTTTAAAAAAGTTTGTATGTTGATTGCTGTACTTTTCTGCTCAGCATTGATTTTTGCCCAGCCTTCTGACGACTGGTATTATGGCAAACCAATTAAGTCTGTTTCTTTTACAGGACTTAGTGCAGTTAAAAATTCTGATGTAGAGTCTATTGTTAACGCTTTTGTTTCAAAGCCTTTTGATGATGAAGTATTCAGTGATCTTATTAACCGTATTTACGCCCTCGATTTTTTTGAAGATATTACACCTCAGGCAATTCCAGGGGATTCAAAATATAGTACTGTTGTAATTAAATTTGACGTTGTAGAAAAACCATTTGTTACAAAACTTTCAATTGTTGGAAATCATCAGGTAAGAAATCAGGAACTTCTGGAAACTATTACTGTTAAAGAAAAAGAAATTTTCAATAAATCAAAACTTCTTGTTGATGAAAGAGCTCTTCGTGATAAATATCTGGAAAAAGGTTTTACAGCGATTAAAGTAAATTCAGAATATAAAGAAGTTCAGGATGGAGTTGAAGTTTTCTATTATATTGATGAAGGAAATGCAACTGTAATCAATCACATTTATTTCCAGGGAAACAATGTTGTAACAAGCAAAACTCTTCAGAAAAAACTCACTTTAAAAGAAGCAAAATTCCTGACTAAAGGTGCCTTCCAGGAAAGTGCCCTTGAAACCGATAAAATGGCAATTACTGCATATTATCAGAACCGTGGTTTTATTGATGCAAAGGTTACTGATGTAATTCGTTCCACAAGCTACAATACAGAAAAGGGTCGCCAGGAAATGACACTTACATTTGTTATTTCAGAAGGAAACCAGTGGAACTATGGTGGAATTAACATTAGCGGAAATAAAGTTTTTGACACAGATACTCTTGTTAATCTTGTAAAAATTCGCCAGGGAACAATTTTTAATCAGGCAAAATTTCAAGAAGGAATTCTTGCCATCAGTGATTTATATTTTGAAAACGGTTATACATCAAACAGATTTATTCCAGTTGAGCATAAAGATCTTGATTCAAAAGTAATTTCCTATGATCTTCAGATAGAAGAAAACAAACGCAGTCATATAGAAAGCATTGTTATTAAGGGAAATGACAAAACAAAAGATTTTGTAATTCTCCGGGAACTTCCTGTAGAAACCGGTGATATTTTTTCAAAGAAGAAAATCACAAACGGTCTTCGTAACCTTTATAATCTCCAGTTCTTTAGCGCAGTTGTTCCAGATGTAATGCCTGGTACAGAAGAAAATCTTGTTGAACTTGTCCTAAACGTAGAAGAACAGAGTACTACAACTCTTGAATTTGGTCTTACCTTTAGTGGTGTTACAGATCCAGACCAGCTTCCTGTAAGCCTTTACATTAAATGGCAGGATTCAAACCTTTTTGGAGAAGGAAAACAGGTTTCTGCCAGTGGTGCTCTTTCTACAAACGAACAGTCTGTTGGTGTAAGTTATGGTTCTAACTGGCTTTGGGGGCTCCCGATTTCTACATCCCTTTCTTTTAACTACAGTCATTCAAATAATTATGCATTAAGAAATAAATACATGCAGGATGGAACATACGATGATTCTTCATACTATATGCAGTACGAACAGAATGCATTTTCTTTAAGTGCATCTCTTGGTCACCGATGGACTCCAAACTTTGCAATCTTAACACTGGCCGGTGGTATTTCTGGAAGTCTTATTAACAACATTTATGATTCAAGTTTGTTTATTCCTATTGATTACACAGTAAGTCAGTACAATAATAACTGGGCTCCAAAAAATTCGATTTATACTTCGTTTAGTATGGACGGCCGTAACGTAAATTATGATGCTTCAAAAGGATGGTTTGCAAGCCAGAGATTTGCATGGTTTGGTCTTGTTCCACAGGGCGTGCTGAGCTTTATTGATCCTCTCTGGGGAGAAACAGAATTCTATCTTAGAAGTGATACAAAAGGTGAATTGTATTTTACTTTGTTTGATCATGAATTTAGCGAAAATTATTCACTTAAACTTGTTCTCATGCTTTATTCTGGTTTTGCAATGCAGCTTCCAATCCCAGGTTCATCAATTGGCGATACAAACAAGCTTTACATCGACGGTATGTTTAATGGCCGGGGATGGTCTGTTTACAATACAGTAAAAGGTATGGCAAGCTGGAGCAATATTGCCGAACTTAGACTTCCTGTAGTTCCAGGTGCTCTTTCTCTTGATTTGTTCATGGATGCAGTAACAGTTAAAAAAGATGTTTCTGCACTGTTTAGCGACCTGGGAAATAAAAACGACTGGTACTTTAGCTTTGGTCCTAGTCTTAGATTTACAATTCCTCAGTTCCCATTGCGTTTTATTTTTGCCAATACATTTAAGTTTGACGACAATGGCATTTCCTTCTGTGACAAATACGGAAACGGTGGCCAGGAATGGTGGAAGAACTGGAATTTTGTTTTGAGCTTTAACATTACTAATAAATAAGGAGATATTTTATGAATTCATTTACAAAGAAAATTATTACTTTAGCTTTTTTTGCTGCAGTTTCTGCCGCATCATTTGCCCAGCAGATTACTAAATTTGCAGTTGTAGATACAAGCAGAGTTTATCAGGCATATTTTAGAAATAGTGCACCAGTGCGCAATTATGAATCAAAGAAGGCAGAATTTCAGAACGAAGTTACTAAACGCACAGAAGAATTGCAGAAGCTCCATGACAGAAGAATTGAAGCTTCAAAGAAAAATGATCAGGCAACAGTAACACGATTAGAAACAGAAATTGCTTCAAAGCAGCAGTTTTTGCAGGAATACACAAATGCCAAAAATATGGAACTTGTTTCTTTGCAGAAAAGTCTTCAGTCCAATGATTCCTTCTACAAGAATCTTCAGTCAAAGCTTTCTAAAATTGCAGAAGGCGGCGGATACAGTGTTATCCTTAGTTTGCAGCAGGCCAATGGTGTTCTGTGGTACAGTAAATCAGTTGATATTACAGATCAGGTAATCAGCGAGCTGGGACTTTAAAAAAAACATGGCCGAAGAAACACCACTTATTCTCCAATATAAATCTGTAAAACAGAATTATCAGAACGAGGTACTGTTTTTTAGACTGGGTGACTTTTACGAAATGTTCAATGAAGATGCAGTAGAAGTTTCCCGTCTTTTAAATTTAACATTAACACACCGGCAGGATATGCCAATGTGCGGAATTCCTTATCATGCCGCAAAAGTTTATATTGCAAGGCTTTTACGTTTTGGCAAGAAGATTGCTATCTGTGAACAGGTTGGTGAAATTCCAAAAGGCGGTAAAGGCATCACTGAACGTAAAGTAATCGAAGTTATTACACCTGGAACTGCTGTAGAAAGTGAATATCTTGACGGAGGAGTTAACAATTTTCTCGGCAGTATTTACATTAAGGATTTTGATGCAGCCGTTGCGTTTATTGATGTTACAACAGGTGAATTTAAAGCAACACATTTTCCAGTTAAACAGATTGCAGATCAGCTTCCAAAAGAATTGGGAAGATTTTTGCCAAAGGAACTTATTCTTAGTGATCAGTTAAAAAATAATATGCAGGTCCAGAATGCCATCAGCACAGTACCGAACCTTAGTGTAAGTTATTATCCTTCATGGCATTTTAACAGTGATGTTTGTTATAAAAAACTTCTTGCCCAGTTTAAGACTCAGAATTTAAGATCCTTTAGTCTTGATGAAAATTCTGTAGAAGTTCCCCCGGCAGGTTTTCTTCTTGATTATCTTTCTAAAACTACAAATGCCTGCAGTGATCATATTTCTTCAATTCAGATTTATTCAGATAATCAGTTTGTAATTATTGATGATTCAAGCCGTCGTAATCTGGAAATAAATTCAAATCTTAGAGACGGTTCTACAAATTTTACTCTTCTGGAATGCGTGAACTTTACACAGACTGCAATGGGCTCCAGAATGATCCGTCAATGGCTCAACTTTCCTCTTACAAATCTTGAGTTGATTCATAACCGTCAGAATAATGTGGAACTTTTTGTTTCTGACCGGGAACTCCTTAATAAGACAAGAGAAAATCTTGACGGAATTCTTGATGTTGAACGCCTTGCCGGAAGAATTAGTATGGATCGGGCCCATGCCAAAGATTTGCAGGCTCTTAAAATTTCTCTAAAAAAATGGGAAGCTGCAAAATCAATTCTGGCTTCAACTCCCCTTAAATTTCAGGATTCTTCTGTTGCAGTAAATATTATTAATCTTATCAATGATTCCATTCTTGATGATCCTGCAACAAGTTTAACTGATGGTGGCATGATAAAAAACGGATGGTCTCAGGAGCTTGATCACTGGCGGAATGTTCAGCAGAATTTTAACCAGATTCTGGAAGAATATATTTCAAAAGAGAGGGAAGAAACTGGCATCCAGAATTTAAAAGTTAAAAGCAGCGGGAATATGGGATATTTTATCGAAGTTTCCAAAGGTAAAATTACAAAAGTTCCGGAACATTTTATTATGCGTCGTGTTCTTGTAAATGCCGACCGCTACACTACAGAACGGTTGCAGGAGCTGGAAGGTGAATTAAATATTGCCGCAACAAAAATCCTGGAGCTAGAACGGGATCTTTTTATTGAAATCCGTAACCAGTTAAAAGAATTTGTCCCTTATCTGCTTACTACCTCAAAAGAAATAGCTTCACTTGATGTAACTGCCAGTTTTGGTTATGCCGCAATAAAGAACAAATGGGTAAAACCGGTTATTGACGACTCTTTGAATTTTAAAATTACAGAAGGCCGTCATCCAGTTGTAGAAGCTCATCTTCCTACTGGTGAATTTGTTCCAAATGATCTTGATTTAAATGATAAATTTTTTGCTCTCATCACTGGACCTAATATGGCCGGTAAAAGTACATTCCTTCGTCAGAATGCACTTATCTGCCTGTTAGCTCAAACTGGAAGTTTTGTTCCAGCCGCCCAAGCAATTATTGGTGTTTGCGATAGAATTTTCTGCCGTGTAGGTGCCAGTGATAATCTTGCCAGAGGGGAAAGTACTTTCCTTGTGGAAATGACAGAAACTGCTCACATTTTGAGAAGCGCTACAGAACACAGTCTTGTTATAATGGATGAAGTTGGCCGTGGAACAAGCACAGAAGACGGACTTTCAATTGCATGGAGTATAAGTGAATACCTTCTTGGAAAACTCAAATGTAAAACTCTTTTTGCAACCCATTATCATGAATTAACAAGAATGGTTCACCAAAAATTAAAAATGCTTTGCATGCAGGTTGCTCAAGAGGGAAACGATGTAGTGTTCCTCAGAAAAGTGATTGATGGTTCCAGTGAAAACAGTTTTGGTATTCATGTAGCAAGACTGGCTGGTGTTCCAGAATCAGTTGTTCAGAGGGCTCAGGTTATACTTGAACAAATTCAGAATCAAAAAAGTGAAGGACCTTCTGCTAATATTCAGGTACAGGAAGTTATTGAAGAAAAGAAACCAATTACTGCCAGACCGGGAGCATTGTTTAGTGACGAAGAAATGATTCTTGATGAAATTCTTTCTACAGATCCAGACAATATGACTCCAATTAAAGCTCTTGAATTAGTTGCCAGATGGAAGAAAAATTTAAGTGGACAATAAAATGAAACAGGTAATTATTGTAACAGGTGCATCCAGTGGAATGGGAGTTGAATTTGCTGTTCAACTTGCAAAAGAAAGTGTTCAGTTTCCTGAATATAAAGCAGACGAAATCTGGCTGGTTGCAAGAAGAAAAGAAAAACTTGAAGAAACCAGGGAAAGAATTCACAGAGAAGTTCCTGATGGACCAAAAGTAATTCTTTTCCCAATTGATATAAGCGGTGCAAAAGGTGCCCGGGAACTGGCAGAATATTTTACTGATAACATTACAATAAAAGTTCTTGTAAATAATGCAGGCTTTGGCACATACGGTGAATTTGCAAATACCAGTGTTGAACGTCAGATGGAAATGACAGACCTTAACTGTACTTCTTTAATTGGTATAACCGGTTATGCACTTCCTTATATGTATTCTAATTCCAGAATTATTAATACTGCAAGTCTTGCAAGTTTTATGCCTCTTGGAAATTTTGCTGTTTATGGTGCTACAAAAGCATACGTTTTAAGTTTTACAGCTGCTTTGCGGGCAGAATTAAAAGACAGAGGAATTAAAGTTACAGCTTTATGTCCGGGTCCTGTTTCTACTGAATTTGCAAATGTTGCATCTAAAGGAGCCAGAAAAGAAGTGCGTCATGGAAAAGATCCTGTAAAAACTGTGGCTCATGCAATAAAAGCCAGCCGCAAAGGAAAACTATATTCTATGTTCGCATTTAAGTGGAAATTTAAAGCGTTTATGTCAAATCTGATTGACCGTCGTCTTGGCGCATGGTTTACTTATAAATTTTGCAAGAGGCCTTCAAATTGAAGCTTTTGAATATTAAATCATTTTTTAAAAAGATTCTTTTTGTTTCTATTTTTTCTGTTTTTTTATCATCTGCATTTTGTAAAAGCCTTGATAAAATCAGCAGTAAAGAAATCAACAGTCATAAAAAATCAACAGAAACTTACATTAGGCTGAGGGAAGAAAAAATATCTCAGAATAAAAAGATTCAGGACATTTTTAATTCACTTTCTCCAATAGAAAAAATCTGTCAGCTGTTTCTGACCAGTGTGCAGGGGAAGGAAAAATTTGGACCAAGTGAAACTCAACAGGATGTTCTTTCTCGTTTGCCTCAATTAAAAGAATCTTATCCTCAAATGTTTACTACTCCAGACAAACCGATTATACCTGGCGGAATTATTCTGTTTGGTTTTAATCTTGCTGATTCAAAAGAAGGCATAAGAAAATTTACTGATTCAATTAAATCTTATGCAAAAGAAAACAAATCAGTTTGTCCTTATATCACAGTTGATCAGGAAGGCGGTTTTGTTAACAGACTTAATGGAATAACTGAATATCTTTATTCAAACAAAACAGCTGCCAGTAAATTATCAGAGCAGGAAGCTTATGATTTGTATTACAGGCAGGGGTTGGAAATTCAGCAGTGCGGAATCAACATAAATCTTGCACCAGTTGTAGAAATTCAAACTGAATTCAATAAAGAATTTCTCCAGCTTAGAACATGGGGAAATAAAGAAACTGTAAGAAAATATGGCAGTCAGTGTATTAACGCCTATCACAGAAGCGGAACTCAACTTGTTTTAAAACATTTTCCTGGCAATACTAATACAGATCCTCATTCAGGTTTGCCGGTAATTGAAACTAATCAGGAAGATTTTGAACAGATTTTATGCTATCCATTCAAATATTTTGCCGCCTATAAACCTGCTGGTATTTTAATGAGTCATGCAGTGCTTGATTTTACAGACAGACTAGATGCTCCAAAGGTGCCTTCCTGTTTTAACCGGGAATTAATTGAATATCTTAGAAATGACTGCAATTTTGGCGGATTGATTTTTAGTGATGATATTTACATGGCCGCTCTCAGGCAGAATGGTTATCCCCCAGATGTTGCCTGCATAAAAGCTATTGAAAGCGGGATTGATGTTTTAATGCTGAGTGCCCGTCTGTTTTCCGATTCAATTGCAACTGTTCTTGAAAAATATCTTCAGGATCAGAACTTCCGCCAGAAAGTTGATCAGGCATCCCTTAGAGTTATTACTTACAAAGTTGAATGGGGCATTTAATGGCAAAGCAGAAAAAAATTATTGGAGCAGAAGCTTTTGAAGCCTATTACAGCAATCTGTATAAAAATGAATGGCCAGTTTTAAAAGAATCTCTTTATAAAGAAACAAAATATTTTGAATTTAAATTCTCCAAGGATTGTGAAAGTTA
>JAEDJS010000055.1 GCA_016296205.1 Treponema sp.
CTGAATCAGGTTCAGAATGACAGAATCTTACTTCTTTTGGGACAGCCCCTTTATGATTAAATTATTGATTCTGAAATTATCGTGCGTATTCAATAATTCTTGTTTCGCGAATCATTGTAATTTTAATTCTTCCCGGATAGCGCAAATCTGTTTCAATCTGTTTTGCAATCTGTTTTGCAAGATCTTTTACATCTGCGTCAGGGATTTTTTCGTTGTTTACAAGAACACGAAGTTCACGGCCTGCCTGAATTGCAAAAGCCTGTTCAACACCTTCAAATTTCTTTGCTGTTTCTTCAAGGTTTTCCAGGCGTTTAATGTAGTTGTCTACAGTTTCACGTCTTGCACCCGGGCGGGCAGCACTGATAGCATCTGCAATCTGTACGATTACTGCTTCAATAGTTTGTGGTTCAACGTCATTGTGGTGAGCGGCAATTGCATTAACTACTCTTGGATCTTCTCCCATTTTTCTTGCCATTTCTGCACCAACTTCTGCGTGGTTCTGGTCGCTGTCGTTTTCTGCACCTTTACCAATATCATGGAGGAGAGCAGCACGTTTAGCCAGTTCTTTGTTTGCTCCAACTTCTGCTGCAAGAATACTTGCCAGTTCTGCAACTTCTCTTGAGTGGGTAAGGACATTCTGACCATAACTTGTTCTGTAGTACAAACGTCCCAATGCACGGATTCCTTCCTGGCTCATGTTGTGAATGCCAAGGTCGAACAGTGCCTTTTCTCCTTCTTCGTAAATGCTCTGCTGGATTTCTCTTGTTACTTTCTGAACAACTTCTTCAATGCGGGCAGGGTGAATGCGTCCGTCTGTAATTAAGCGTTCAAGAGCAACTCTTGCAATTTCTTTTCTAACTGTATCAAAACAGCTTATTACAACTGCTTCCGGTGTGTCGTCAATAATAATGTCAACGCCGGTAAGTGTTTCCAGAGCACGGATGTTGCGTCCTTCACGACCAATGATACGGCCTTTCATTTCATCGCTTGGAAGTGAAACTGTGGCAACTGTTGTGTCGCTTGTTGTTTCTGTTACGATTCTCTGAATTGCGCTTACAAGAACGTCACGAGCCTTTTTTTCTGCTGTAACCTGTGCTTCCTGGTCGATTTTGTTCAATAATGCCTGAGCGTCATGGCGGGCCTCATTTTCCAGGTTCTGAATAATCAGTTTTTTTGCTTCTTCCTGGGTAAGCCCGCTGATTCTTTCCAGTTCCCGGCGGTAGGTTTCTTCCTGAGCAGCAATTTCCTGCTCTTTTTTGTTCATGTTTTCAACACGGACTGCAAATTCCTTTTCGAATTTATCACATTCCTTTGTACGTTCATCAATCTGTTCTTCTTTTTTTGTAAGACGACGTTCATACTGCTGAAGTTCATTTCTGCGGTCACGATTTTCCCGTTCCTGCTGGGTTCGTTCCTGAATGAGTTGTTCTTTTACCTGAAGCTGGTACTCTTTTGCACGAGCTTCGGCTTCTTTAGTTGCATCTTCTATAACACGTTTAGCTTTCTGTTCTGAAGAGGATAACTGGAATTTTCCATAAATCCAGCGAAAAGTCCATCCAAGAATAATTCCAACAATTGGGAGTGCGATGCACAATATAATAAGTAAAGACATTAGTTAACTCCTTTGTTTAAATTAATTCACATCAATTCTACTATATATTGTCCTGTTTGTCAAAGTTTTTTTGGCTTAATTGTTGACTTAATTGATGAATTATAAATCGAATTATAGAAAAAAAATAGCATCAATGGTTTTGCGAGTCTTGACAAAATACCGTAAAATATGCAAAATATGTCGATTATTTTACAAGATTTGGAGTTAGAGATGGAAGACGATATCCTCACAATCGAAGAAGTTGCTAAATATTTGAGAGTTAGCGAAAGAACTGTGTATGACTGGGCTCAGAAAGGGGAAATTCCAAGTGGAAAAATCGGCACAGTATGGCGTTTTAAAAAAGCTGATATTGAAAAATGGGTTAATGACAGACTTTCATCTAGTTCAAAACCGGTAGAAAATATTACTGTTCAGGTAAAAAATATTCTTTCACCGGACAGAATTGTTTTTCTCGATCATTCAACAAAACATGATGCAATTGTTCAGCTGGCAGATAATCTTGCTTCGGCTCCTCAGATTAAAGATGCTGCAGAACTTAAACAGGAAATCCTTAAGCGTGAAGAACTTATGTCTACTGCTATTGGCCGTGGTATTGCTATTCCTCATGTTCGTCTTTCAAGTGTTACTGATCTTGTAATGAGCGTTGGTATTTCAAAAAAAGACATTATTGATTTTGGTACATACGATGATACACCTGTACGCATTCTTTTTATGATTGCTGCAGCATATAATC
This sequence comes from Treponema sp., assembly GCA_016296205.1. GTDB lineage: Bacteria > Spirochaetota > Spirochaetia > Treponematales > Treponemataceae > Treponema_D. The sequence continues at coordinate 2,346 of JAEDJS010000055.1, forward strand.
AGCATAGTTATTATCTCCAGACACTTTCATTCTTTAGTGCAAAACTTAAAGATCCTGCATTACGTGAAGCTTTGCTTAATGCCACCGATCCAGTTGAAGTATATAACCTCCTGATTAAATGATTAAATAATTCAGTTGAAAAATCATACAAAAAGTATTATAATTAAGTATTATGAGATTATTACTTGTTGAAGATGAAGTTCGCCTCAGTCAGGCATTGGTTGAAATTTTTCAGAAGCATAAATATGGAGTTGATGCAGTGTATACTGGGCCTGAAGGGTTGGAGTATGCACTAAGCGGAATCTATGATGTAATCATTCTGGATATTATGCTTCCTGGAATGGATGGTCTTACTATTCTTAAAAATCTCCGGGATCAGAAGATTCAGACTCCAGTTCTTCTTCTTACAGCAAAAGATGAAATTTCAGACAAGGTCAGCGGTCTGGACTGTGGTGCTGATGATTACATGACAAAACCATTCAGTACTGATGAACTTCTTGCCCGGGTAAGAGCACTTACTCGTCGTAAGGGTGATGTAAAGGAAGATGTTGTAGTCTTTGGCGACCTTGTTTTAAATAAGAATAAATGTGAACTCCAGAAAGAAGGTGGAGAGGGAATTAAGCTTTCTCTTAAGGAAATGCAGATTCTTGATCTTCTTTTTGAAAGCCCTCATCAGATTATCCGCAAGGAACGCATTATAGAAAAAATCTGGGGCGGTGACAGTGATGCTGAATATAATAACGTTGAAGTTTATATTTCTTTTATCCGCAAAAAGATGGAAACATTAAAAGTTTCAACAGTTATCAGAACTGCACGTGGAATCGGATATTCCCTGGAAGATAAAAAATAATTATTAAAAGAGTGTCCGGTAACTGCCGGGCATTTTTTTTTAATACTGATGGTGAATGATAAATGCAGAGAAACATTTTTAAAAGTTTGAGAGTAAAAATTTCAGTGGGAATTCTTATTCCTCTGGCAATTGTTCTTATAAGCCTGATTACAACTTTTAATGTTTATACAAATTCCACATCCCGTTATGGTGCTCAGCTGTTTTTTGATAAAGTACTGCAGAATGAAGGTGAAATTTCTTTGCCGTCATATACTTCAATCATCTCTGATGGCGAAAAACTTCCCCGTTTAAAAAATAAAAATCCGGAAAACGAATCTGATGTTGAATCAAATGTTAGAAAACCACTGTTTTACAGACTGGGAATTTATCCTGCCAGTGTAGAAGGAATTTATTCCCGCAATTATTTTTCTGTTAAACTAACTCCTGATCAGAAACTTATAGAAGTTATCCACGACTTTGTAAATGATATTTCAGAAGAGCCAATAAAGAAAGCTGTCCAAAAGTTTAATAAGTCAAATAAAAACAGAGGATTTGTCCGTTCCGTGGGGTATGCTCGGGAAGAACGTCCCTATGGATATCTTCTTGTAATTCTTGATATGTCCCAGGAACAGGCTCAGCATGACAGATTCCTTTGGGTAAGTATTCTTCTTTTTGGTGCCTGTTTAATTGTATGTTACGGAATCAGCTGGGTACTTGCCTCAATGAGTCTTGACACTGCAAAAGAATCAATTGACAAACAGAATCAGTTTATTGCAGATGCCAGTCACGAACTAAAAACTCCTATTGCTGTAATTCGGGCTAATGTTGATGTTCTTGAGCAGGATATTCCAGATAACAAATGGCTGGGCTACATTCGGACGGAATCAGACAGAATGAGCGGTCTGGTAAAGGATCTGCTTTTTCTTGCAAAAAATGATTCATTCCAGATTAAGCAGAATTGCATGAATTTTGATTTGTGTAAGGCAGTTGAACTGGCTTGTCTCCCATTTGAAAGCATTGCATTTGAGCAGGGAAAACAACTGGAAATAAATATTCCAAATCACGAAATAGAAGTCTACGGTGATGAAGAAAAAATCAAGCAGGTAGCAGTAATTCTTACAGACAATGCTCTTAAAAATTCAGACCAGGGTGATCAGATTAAAATTTCTGTTCAAAGTGATACAAAAAAATGCTGGGTAAAAGTTTTTAATACTGGCAGTGGAATTTCAAAAGAAAATATGAAGAATGTGTTCGACAGATTTTTCCGCATTGATTCAAGCCGCGCAAGAAATACTGGCGGTTATGGGCTGGGGCTTTCTATTGCCCAGACAGTTGCAAAAAATCACAAGGGTAAAATTACAGTTGCCAGTGAAGTTGGGTATTTTGCAGAATTCTGTTTGATACTTCCTCTTGATTTAAATAAAAAATCAAATATTAAATCAGTTAAAAAATATATTCAGGAATTTCTCATGGGAGAAAAAAAATGAAGGTTGAATTTAAACCAAGCAACATTTGTGCAAATAAAATTATTTTTGATCTTGATGATGGCATTGTTCGGAATGTTGTTTTTATTGGTGGCTGCGACGGTAATCATAAAGCTATTGCCAGTTTGTGTGAAGGGAGAAATGCAGAAGAAATTGCAAAGTCTCTTACTGGATTAACCTGCGGTCCAAGAAAAACTTCCTGTGGAGATCAGTTTGCCCGTGGAATTTTACAGGCACTGGAACAGCAGAAAAGTTAACTTATTGTTTAAAATTATTTTTTTTAGAGGAAAATAAAATGGAAAAATTAAAGCCAAAGTTGTTCAGTGTAATGAAGAATTATTCATTTGCTCAGTTTGGTAAAGATTTTGTTTCGGGAATCATTGTTGCAGTTATTGCACTGCCACTTTCTATTGCTCTTGCAATTGCCAGCGGTGTTAGCCCTGTTGCCGGTATTTACACAGCAATTATTGCGGGATTTCTTGTTTCGTTTTTAGGTGGAAGCCGTGTTCAGATTGCGGGGCCAACTGCAGCTTTTGCAACAATTGTTGCAGGTATTGTTGCCCAGAGTGGAACAGAAGGTTTGATGGTTGCCACTATTCTTGCGGGTATTCTTCTTATCATAATGGGATTGTGCCGCTTTGGTGTGCTCCTTAAATTTATTCCTTATACAATTACAACTGGATTTACAGCCGGAATCGCAGTTACACTTTTTATTGGTCAGGTAAAAGATTTCTGCGGACTTACATATCCTGCCGGAACTCCAACAATAGAAACAATGGAAAAGGTTGCTGCAATCTGTAAAAATATTACAACTATCAACTGGTGGGCAGTTTTAGTTGGCGCAATCTGCATGATTATTCTTGTGTTCTGGCCAAAGGTAAGCAAGAAAATTCCTGGCAGCCTGATTGCTGTTATTGCCAGTGCATTGATTGTAAAATTGTGCAATCTTGAAGTTAATACAATCGGAAGTCTTTATCCTGATTTGTCAAATAAACTTCCTGTTTTTACAGTAACAAAAAAATGTTTTGAATTTGCAACTATTAAAGCTCAGTTTGGAAATGCTTTTACAATTGCAATTCTTGCTGGTATTGAAAGCCTTCTTAGTGCAGTTGTTGCAGACAGTATGATTAATTCAAAGCATCGTCCAAACATGGAACTTGTTGCTCAGGGTGTTGCAAATATCGGAAGCGCCTGTTTTGGTGGAATTCCTGCCACTGGTGCTATTGCCAGAACTGCCGCAAATATTAAAAATGGGGGACGCACACCAGTTGCCGGTATGATTCACTCAATTACTCTTGTGCTGGTTCTTGTTCTTCTTATGCCTTATGCAAAGTTGATTCCTATGCCATGTATTGCTGCAATTCTTTTCCAGGTTGCTTGGAATATGGCTGGTGTAAAGAACTTTGTTAACCTTTGCAAAACTTCAAGCAAAAGTGATATTTTTGTTTTGTTCCTTACTTTTATTCTTACCGTTGTGTTTGATCTTGTTGTTGCAATTGAATTTGGACTTATTGCCGCAGCCTTCCTCTTTATGAAGAGAATGAGTGATGAAACTTACGTAGAAAGCTGGAAAGATTTTTCTGATGAAGATAATGATAAAGATTCAACTTCAAAGAAAATTGTTCCTCCACGTACACTTGTTTATGAAGTTCAGGGACCAATGTTCTTTGCTGCTGCAGAAAAACTTCTTGAGATTAATCCAACAGAAGATTATGACTATCTTGTGTTAAGAATGCGGGGTGTGGAAACAATTGATTCAACTGCCATGAAAAACTTTAACATTCTTTGTGACAGATGCAAATCAGCAGGAATTCAACTTGTGTTCAGCCATTTAAATGAACAGCCTATGAAGATGATGAAGAAAAGCGGATTCATTGAAAAAGTTGGTGAAAAATATTTTGCTCCTCATATTGACAGTGCACTTGAATTGTGCAAAAAAGGAGGCATGATAAACTAATGGAACTGTATCTTGTGCGTCATGGAGAAACTGTGTGGAATGCAGAAGGTAAACTTCAGGGCACACGGGATATTCCACTAAATTCAAAGGGCAGGGAACTGGCAGGATTATTGGGCAGGAGACTGGAAAATACTCACATTGATTTGATTTTTTCTTCTCCGTTAATACGTGCCTACGAAACTGCATGTCTTATCCGGGGATACCGTAATATAGAAATTATCAGGGATGACCGTCTTAGAGAAATTTCCTTTGGGGTAGAAGAAGGTTCATACTTTAAAAGCTGGGATACTCAGGACAGTCCTTATAAATATTTTTTTCTAACAAAAGAAACTGCAAAGTATGTTCCGCCGGAAGGAGGTGAAACTTTGCAGCAGGTTTGTAATCGTACAAAAGAATTTGTTCAGTCTGAGATTGAACCTTTATGGGAAAAATACCAGAGAGTTATGGTAGTTGCTCATGGAGCCTTAAATGCCGCCTTAACCTGTTATCTTGAAAACCGTGGTGTAGAAGATTTCTGGGGACCAGGGCTTTTTAAAAACTGCGAAGAACGGATTTATGAATATGACGGAAAGTGCTGGCGTGTAAAATAATAATTTCCGGGTCTTAGGGCAGAGCCCTAGGAGAAGGGGTAGTGAGCAACGAAGTGCGAACGAGGGGAAGACTTTCCCCTTTTTTTTATACTGTCTTGCATTAATGATGAATTATTGAAATTGCAGAAAGTTTTTACTATAATATTTTAACTGGCCACGGGGGGAATTATGAAAAATACTTTTGGGAACAATCTTAAAGTTACAATTTTTGGAGAAAGTCATGGACCGGCTGTTGGTGCTGTAATTGACGGTATAACACCAGGTCTTGAGGTAGACAACAAATTTATAGAAAAACTTCTTGAGCGCAGACGACCAAATGCAAAAACAGATACAGCCCGTTCAGAAAAGGATCCTTATCAGATTGTAAGCGGTGTTTTTGAAGGCAAAACTACTGGCACTCCCATAACAATTGTTATTCCAAACGGTGACACCCGCAGCAAAGATTATCAGTATGGGGTGGCTCGTCCAAGTCATGCAGATTATGCCGCATTTTGTAAATTCCATGGGTTTGAAGATTACAGAGGGGGCGGGCATTTTAGCGGAAGAATTACAGCTGGTCTTGTAGCAACTGGTGGCATTCTTATTCCGGCATTGGAAAAAAAGGGAATCCGTATTGGAACTCATATTTTAAAATGCGGGCCTGGTGCAGACAGACAGTTTGAAAATATTGAACGTGATATTGAATTGTTACAGAATTCCGAATTTCCTGTTCTTGAAGAAAGTGAAGGTCAAAAGATGACCGATTATATTCTTGAAGCAAAGGGAAACCTGGATAGTGTTGGTGGTATTACACAGACAATTATCAGCGGCCTTGTTCCTGGTCTTGGTGAGCCATGGTTTGACAGTGTAGAAAGTATGATAAGTCATGCAGTTTTTAGTTTAGGTGGAGTTAAGGGAATTGAATTTGGAATGGGTTTTGAATTTGCCAATCAGACTGCTTCCAGCTGCAATGATAGTTTTAGAATGAGCAATGGTTCTGTAATTACTGTAACAAATAATAATGGTGGAATTAACGGTGGAATTACAAACGGTATGCCGGTTCTTTTCCAGTGCGTTGTTAAACCTACTCCAAGTATTGCCCAGAATCAGCAGACTGTTGATTTTAAAAAGAATCAGAATGCGGAACTTGTAATTAAGGGCAGACACGATCCTGCAATAATCAGACGCATTTGTCCGGTTTTGGACAGCGTAACAGCAATTGTTGTGGCTGATCTTCTGATTGGCCGTTTTGGAACTGATTTTCTTTTCAGTAAATAATTCAATCTATATCAGGAAGAAAAATGAAGTCGAATATTTCACTTGTAGGAATGCCCTCCAGCGGTAAAACAACATTGGGAAAAGTTGTTGCTGATTTTACTGGTAAAACCTTTATTGATACTGATGCAAAAATTGTAGAAAAAATCAAAATGTCTATCAGAGATTATTTTGCAATTTATGGTGAGCAGAAATTCCGTGAAGTTGAATACAATGTTGTAGAAGAAGTGAGTAGAATGGAAAACTGTCTTATTTCTACTGGCGGCGGAGTTATTTTGAATCCTAAAAATATGGAAAATCTCAGATCTAATGGCTGTGTTATTTTTATTGACCGCCCTGTAAAAGATTTACTTGCAACAAGTGACAGGCCTCTTTCTGATACAGAAGAAAAAATTGTAAAGCTTTATAACCAGCGGATTGAATTGTATCGCAGTGCTGATGCAACAATTGTAAATGCCTGCTGTTCAGTGATGGATGCGGCACAGAATATTATTCAGACAGCTCAGCGGCTTGGGGTAAAGGTATGAAAATTTTTGTAGAACCTTGCCTGCTTAAAGGAAAAATTTCTGCTCCTCCAAGTAAAAGTTATTCTCATAGAATTTTGCTTTGCGCTTCCATTCCCCGGGGGACAATTGTTGTTCACGGTATTTCTAAAAGCGTTGATATGATTGCTACAATGGAATGCATTAAGGCTTTTACTTCTAAAGAGGCCTTTGCTCAGGCAGATAAAGTTACTGTTTTTGGTCAAGGTAAAGAAGCGTTTAATTGTTATAATTATAATTGTCACGAAAGCGGCAGTACATTGCGATTTTTTATTCCACTTTCTCTGTATGGTGGAAATCCTGCAACTTTTACTGCTGCTCCAAGGTTAATTGAACGGGGCATTGGAATTTATGAAGATTTGTTTTTTAAAAAAAATATTTCTGTAACAATTAACAGGGAAACAAATCAGATTCAGCTTAATGGGAAATTAACTTCTGGAAAATATGAACTTCCGGGAAATGTTTCCAGCCAGTTTGTAACCGGTCTTCTTTTTGCCCTTCCTCTTCTTGATGGCGACAGTGTAATAAAAATCATTCCGCCGTTAGAGAGCCGTTCGTATATTAATATTACTATTGATGTTATGAGACTTTTTGGAATTAAAGTTCAGGTTTCTGATGACGGTCTTGAATATTTTATTCCTGGAAATCAGAAGTATGTTTCAGAAGACCACCATATTTATGTGGAAGGTGACTGGTCTAATGCAACTCCACTTCTTGCTTTTAATAATTTTGGAGCTAAGCTTGATGTTACAGGATTGAATTACAATAGCTGCCAGGGTGATAAAATCTGTGTTGAATATTTAAAACTTCTTGAGTCAGAAAATGCCCGGATTGATTTGCAGGACTGTCCAGATCTTGGTCCGGTGTTAATGGCTGTTGCTGCTGCCAGTGGAAATGGTGCAGATTTTATTAACACTCGTCGTTTGAGAATTAAAGAAAGCGACAGAGCTCAGGCAATGAAGGATGAACTTTTAAAATTCGGAATTAAAGTTGATGTAAATGAAAATGATGTAGTGATTCATAAAGGCAAACTGCAAAAACCCTGCTGCGAACTGGATTCCCACAACGACCACAGAATTGTAATGGCAATGACTCTTCTTTGTTCTCTTCCGGGAATGGGCGGCGTAATCAACCAGGCAGAAAGTATTTGTAAAAGTTATCCGGATTTCTTTATTGAATTAAGCAAAGTTGGTTTGAGTGCAAAAGCAGTTGATTCAGAATCAAAGGCGCTTTTAAATCAGATTGAACTTTACGATTATCTGTCTACACTTAAAACTTGACTTTTTTTGTTCTATAAATATAATTGCTCTTATCGAATGGTCGTTGACCGTTGCCATAAACTGGCTGGGGTGCTTTGGTTTTCCATGGCTGAGATTATACCCATTTAACCTGATCCGGATAATACCGGCGGAGGGAAGCGATATGAAAATTTCTTTCAAAAAATCACTTCTTGCTATTTCTATTTTTGGTTTTGCATTTCTGTTTGCTGGATGTGCAAAAAAATCACAATCAGATTCAAATGTTTTGAATGTTTACACTTATGACTCATTTATCAGTGAATGGGGGCCTGGGGATGGAATTGCCAAAGCCTTTGAAAATTCAACTGGAATAAAAATCAACTGGGTGGACTGCGGCGATGGTGCCCAGATTTTAAGTAAAGCAATTGCAGAAAAAAAATCACCTCAGGCAGATATTTTTCTTGGGCTTGATAATAATCTTGTAAAAATGGCAGTTGATGCTGATGTTCTTGTAAGCTATAAACCTTCTTCTGCAAATAAAATTATTGATGGCCTTGAAGATGCACTTGGCGGAAACTGGTATCTTACTCCTTACGATTACAGTCACTTTGCTATGATTTTTGATTCTAAGAGTAATGTTCCATGTCCTGCAAGCTTACAGGATCTTACAAAGCCTGAATATGCAAAAAAAATAATTCTCATGGATCCACGCACAAGTACTCCTGGTCTTGGTTTTGCTGCCTGGACAGTTGCTGCTTTTGGTGACGGATATAAAGATTACTGGAAAGAATTAAAGAAAAATATTTTAACAATGGCAGACGGATGGTCTAGTGGTTACGGTTTGTTTACTGCAGGTGAAGCTCCTCTCTGTTTGAGTTATACCACAAGTCCGGCTTATCATATTGAATACGGTGAAGGCCACAGATTTAAAGCGGTTGTTTTTGAGCAGGGACATGTTCTCCAGGTTGAAGGAGCTGGTATTGCAAAGAATGCAAAGAATCTTGATAACGCACAGAAGTTTATTGATTTTCTTAATACAGTTGAATGCCAGAAAAATATTCCGTTAACACAGTGGATGTTTCCTTCAAGTAAAGAAATTGAACTTCCTGAAAGTTATATCTCTGGTGCTCCAGTTCCAGAAACAACATTGGAATACAATCCACAGTCAGTTGCAGAGGCTGTTCCTGTAATAATGGAAATTCTTGCAGAATAATATGACAGATATTCAGCGCAAAAATTGTATTGGAGCGTTGGAAAAAACTGCGGGGGTAATGGCAATTGTTTTTGTTTTTGCTATTGCCCTTGTTTTTTTTGTACCCCTTGCTGCTAGTTTCTTTCCTCAACTGGCTGGTGTTAAGCAAACTGTTTCTCTGTTTGCCAAACAATTAAGTTCCGGTGAACGTTTTCTGCACAGTTTAAAAATTACATTGTTTACTTTGAAAATTGCTTTGGGGTCTACACTGGTGGCCTTTTGCGTTGGCTTCCCGGCTGCTTTTTTTACTGCAAGAAGAAGTTTCTGGGGACGTAAATTTTTACTGGGGCTTTCAACTGTTCCTCTTTCAATTCCAGTGCTTATTGCAGCTCTTGGTTATGTAAGCATTTTTGGGTTAAGCGGTTTTTTTAATTCTCTTTCCACAAATATTTTTGGTTCAGAATTAAAAATTTATAAAATTTTGTACAGCCAGTGGGGAATTATGATTGCCCAGGGGTTTTATAATTTTCCTCTTGTAATGAGCATTGTTGGGAATGCATGGCAGAATCTTCCGGAAGATGAAGAATATGCAGCAAGAATATTAGGTGCAAACCCAGTGAAATTATTTTTTTCTGTTACTTTACCAAAGTTGATTCCTTCTCTTGCATCAAGTATAATTCCTGTATTTTTATTCTGCTTCTTTAGTTTTATGATGGTACTTTTGTTTTCTGCCCCAGGGACTTCTACTCTGGAAGTGGAAATTTATCAGGCAGTAAAAAACACCCTTGATTTAAAAACTGCCAGTAGTCTTGCTGTGCTGGAAACAACTACTGCATTTGCTATTGTAATACTGTATTCAGTGGTTACTGGTTCCAGATTTAAGCAGGAAGGAGAAATGCAGAATTATAATAAAGAGCAGCCAAGTTTATGTAACGGAAGCTTTGAAACAACCGGAACTAAAATAATAGAAGCTGTATGCTTTGGAATTTTAATTTTACTGATTTTTATTTTCTTTATTCTTCCTCTTTTGGGCATTGTTTTTTCTGGATTTACTTTCCGTGTAAACGGTGAATTGGTTCCTGGCATAAATCAATATAAAACACTTTTTTTAAGTTCAAAATTCTGGAAGAGTTTAGGAACAACTATTTGCATTTCTACTTTAACTGGTTTGCTGTGCACTGTTTTTTCTTTTACTCTTGCAAGCCTTGTGCGTCTTTACAGCTTTAATAAATTTTTCCATCTTGTATCCCTTTTGCCTATGGCTGTTTCTTCTATAGTAATGGGATGGGGAATTACTCTTGTGTTTGGCAGGTCCAGCTGGATTGTGCTTGTGCTTGTTCAAACTGCATTGTTCTGGCCGTTGGGGTACCGGCAGATTCAGGCTCAACTTGATACACTTGAAACCTCTGTTGTGAACGCTTCAAAAATTTTGAGCAATGGAAACATGGATGTTGCTCTTAGAATTTTTTTGCCTTACTGTTCCCGCAGTTTGTTCAGCTGTTTTGCATTTTGTTTTGCTTTTAGTGCCGGTGATACAAGTTTCCCGCTGATTCTTTCTATTCCGGATTTTTCTACATTGTCTTTATATACTTATCGTCTTGCTGGCAGTTACAGATTTCAGACATCCTGCGCCAGTGGAACTATTCTTGCAATAATTTGTTACACAGTGTTCAGCTTAAGTCAGATCAGGAGTGTAAGATAAAACCGCTAAAATAGCGCGGCTTTATCTTACCTAAAGTTTGCGTTGCAAACTTATTATAAACTGCTGTTCCTCATTACATTACGGAACAG
>JAEDJS010000056.1 GCA_016296205.1 Treponema sp.
TTCAGGATGACAGCCATTGTTGCAGGATGACAGGCATTATTGCAGGATGACAGGCATGTTTTAAATTATAAAAATTAGTTGATTTTCCACTTGCTGCCTTCTCTGGAAAAACGGCTGGCATTTATTTCTACAACGCGGCCATCTTCTCCCAGCATTTTAACCATGGAACTGATTGGATTAATTTCTGTTACTTTGAAGTTTGTTCCATCGTAATAAAGTCTGATTCCCTCATTTGGCAGATTTTTTCTGGCTTCTGTATACCATTCATATTCGTAGGCAAGGCAGCATAAAAGTCTTCCGCACTGGCCGCTGATTTTTAAACTGTTCAAACTAAGGTTCTGATCCTTTGCCATTCTGATTGTAGCATTTTTTAATTTATCGTGAATTGCATGGCAGCAGAATGGTCTTCCGCAAACACCAAGCCCGCCTGTAATTCTGCATTCATCTCTAACTCCAATCTGTCTGAGCTCAATACGCATTTTAAAAACCTGAACAAGATCTTTTACAAGTTCACGGAAGTCTACACGGTTTTCGCTGCTAAAGAAAAATAATGCTTTAGGCTCACCGGCAAGAAAATGAACTGCAACAAATTTCATATCCAGATGGTGATGTTCAACTTTTTCTTTAAAAGTTTTCTCCGCTTCTTTTTCTTTTTCTACCAGTTCTTCTGCGTGTTTAAGATCAGTATCAGTTGCTTTACGAATAACTTCCAGAATGTCGCTTGGTTTAATTCCCACCGGCTGCTGAACTTTTCCCAGGACAAGTGCCAGATCAGATCCGTATCTTGTTGGAACAATTACTTTGTCGCCAGGGCATACATTCAAATCTGAAGGCAATGTTGCATAAATTCCTTCGCATGAATAAGTCATTTTAAGACGGTATAGATTTTCCGGATAAACATAATCTGTACTGTCTTCTTCATAAGTTGAATCTTCCAGTTCAGAAAGGTCAACTTTTTCTTCTATGTCTTTTTCAAAAATATCTGCCATAATAATTCTCCTTGTTTCTGCTTTTTTTATTCCGCAAGTAAATCGATTATTAACCCCTGGATTGTTCCCATTTTTTGCAGAAGTTCAATATTGATTTTTGTAACCGGTGAAGCAAAGAACATTCTTGCCATGCTTTCAAGGTTTTCATTGATCATAACAATCCGGCTTCTTGTAATCTGGGTACCTTTGTAGGAAATTTTACCGGTTAACTTATGAATGTAATCAAAAGAATTTTTTTCAACGAATTTTAAAAATTGCCCCACAGCTTTTCTGTATTCAGCAAAGTTTTCCGGGGAAGGATTCTGTTGAAGTTTATCTCCAGCAATGTCTGCTGCATCTTTAAGAAAAATTGCGGCATCTTCATTGCTCATTCCGGCAATTTGTGGTGGAAGCCCGATGCTTATCATCTGTTGTTCTGCAGCGGCTTTTTCCATTGAATTCTTAAAAGATGATTTTTTTGCCCCTTCTTTTTTTTCCAGTTTTGGAGAATTTTTGTTTAAAAGAGTAGCCTGGGCTGAATTAAAAAAATTAGTAGAAAGAGATTCGATTTCCATTTTAACTTTTGGGTTCTTGCTTAGAGCCTAAGTTGATTGGAACAAAATTTGATTTAAGTTCCTGCTGGTGCTGTTCAGACCCGTCATCCAAAATTTCACTGTTTTTGGCGGGTACTTCCTTTGAATTGTATTTAGGGATGTTGAGGAGTGTTCGTTCTGCAATTGCTTTAACGTTCAGAAGCTTTTCCGATGCAGCAGTAAATTCTTCATCCTTAGACAAAGAAATGCATCTTCCATGGAGAATAACATCTGCTTCTGCTTTAATGTGACGTGCAATAATGTCACCAAGAACAACACTTGTGCTAAGAAGTTCAACGGAATCTGTAACAGTAATGTCTCCCTTAACAATACCGCCTACAGTTACACTTTTTGCAGTGATGTTTCCCTGAATTCTTGCCTTTTCGCCAATAATAAGATTGCTTGTAGTTTCCAGATTTCCGTCTATATCTCCGTCTATTTTGGCAAAACCATTGATTTTAATATCACCATGAATAACAGAAAGAGGACCGAATAAACTGTTAATTGAAATATCTTCGTTAAAAATCGACATTATTTGATGTTTACATACTTTGCAGGATCAACAACGTCAGAACCAATATGAACTTCGTAGTGAAGGTGAGGTCCAGTAGAAATACCAGTTGAACCGATTGTGCCAATAACCTGTCTCTGGGTAACAACTTCACCTTTTTTTACACGTACTGTATCCATATGTGCATAACGAGTGTAAATACCGTGCTTGTGTTTGATAATTACATAATATCCAAAGCTGTCATCGTATGTAACGGTAACAACTTGTCCGTTGGCTGTGGCCATAATTGGGTCTCCACTGCGATAAGTAGAGAAGTCCAGCCCTTTGTGAATATACCACTGATTAGTAATCGGATGAACGTTTTGACCGAATGCCATGGAAATGTGTCCGATGCCACCCTTTATAGGCCAGATGTTTGGAATGTCCTGGAAAAGTGTTCCCTGACTTTCAAGCATCTTTCCAATCTGTTCAACCGGTTTGATGTTGCTTTCAAGCATGGAAGTTAACTGTCTGATATCAGCAGTTTCTTTGAGTGTGCCGGAAGCAATATCCTGAGAGTTAAAAATAGAAGAAAGGTCGCTGTTACGATTTGAATTTTTGGAATTTGTTGTTCCCTGGTTAATACCCAAAAGTCTTAAACTCTGGGAAAGTGATGATTCAAAACGTTTTGCTGTCTGCAGAAGGTTATTGTTTTCGTCACGGAGTTCGTCTAAGCTTGCACGGGTTTCTCTGTTTTCTTCTTTTAATCTGCTGATTTCGCTGGCAGCCCCGGAAGTTTTGTGGTTAAAATAAACAAAGGAAGTAATAACTCCTGCAACAACAACAATTCCCATGGCCATTGCAAAGAAATTAGTTCTAAAACTGATTGTTTTTTTCCCGGAATGGGGAACAAGCATAATTGTAAGCTTGCTGTCAAGAAATTTGTATGCTTTTACGAAGAAATTTCCGATTGCGCCAAAGAAAGTGCCCAATGTGTTGGACATGTGAGAAACTACATTTTTTTCTAATTTTTTGTAGCGTCTGCTTTTGGCCAAAATTTCCTCCCGAATGAATTAATCCAAAAGTATAATTTAGTTGAATTATACTATTTACAATAAAATATGTCAAACCTTGACGGGGTAAAATACCTGTGATATTATTATCGGAGAGAATTCTTTAAAACTTTAATTTCAGGAAGTAAAAAAGCCATGCAGTTTTTTGATACTCACTCCCATATTGGGCTGATCTATAATGATCCAATTGAACAAATTCGCGTTATTCAGCAGGCAAAACAGGCTGATGTTACCCGCATTATCAGTATAAATAATAATCTCCTGGATTTTAAAAAGGAATATGCTTTTTTAAAGTCAATTACAGGAATTTATCATGCGGTTGGTGTAAGTCCGTCAGAAGTAAAAGCTCCTGGCGTTGACTGGCAGAATACAATCGTAGAAAGTGCAAAATTGCCAAATGTTGTTGCTATTGGCGAAATGGGTCTTGATTACGATAAAAAATATGGAGACAAACGCAGTCAGATTGAATTATTCATTCAGGAACTGGAAATTGCAAAATCATGTAATCTTCCTGCAATCATTCATAACAGAATGGCTGGGGATGATATTTTTGAAATTCTCAAAGAAAGAATTCCAGCTCAGGGTGCAATTTTTCACTGTTACAGCGAAGATTCAAATTATGCTCATAAATGTCTTGATGCCGGTCTTAACGTATATTTCTCATTTGCTGGAAATTTAACTTACAGAAATGCAAAAAATCTCCACGGAACTGCATTAAATCTGCCTTTAGACAGAATTCTTGTTGAATCAGAAAGTCCGTTCCTTCCACCTCAGGAATTTATTAAGAAAGACAGCACTAAGAAAACAAGAACAAAACCTTATATGCTTCCTGCAACTGCAAGATTCCTCTCTGAACTTCTTGGCATGGATCTGGAAACAGTTTCTGCTCAACTGTGGAAAAACAGCTGTAAGATTTTTAATCTCCCGGAGTAATTCAATTCTAGAATAAAAATGGGAAATCTTTTGTTTCATTCAGTAAAAATCGGTTCTCTTGAATTGTCTGGTAATTTGTTCCTTGCACCTATTGCAGGTTACAGTGATCGGGCTTTCAGGGCGATTTGTGTTGAATGTGGTGCTAGTTTTTGTACTACAGAAATGGTTTCCAGTGAAGCTCTTGTGCGGGGAAATGAAAAAACAGAGGTTCTTATGCTCAAAGCCCCGGAAGAAAAAGAATACGCTGTTCAGATTTTTGGCGGAAATCCAGAAGTAATGGGGCAGGCTGCAAAAATTGTTCTGGAAAAAACTCCTGCCAGCATGATTGATATTAATGCCGGTTGTCCAGTTCCAAAAATTACAAAAACAGGGGCTGGAAGTTCACTTACAAGAGATCCGGAAAAATTATATAAAGTTGTAAAAAATGTTAACGATTCTGTTGAAGAATATTTGAACGATCACCCGGACCGGCAGATTGTTCCAGTTACCGTAAAAATCAGAAGCGGATGGGGACCAGGTTCAATTACATGGAAAGAAGCCGCACAGGCAGCAATAGACGCAGGTGCTAAGTGCATTACCATTCATGCCCGTACAAGAGAACAGGGGTATGAAGGAAAAGCCGACTGGAATATTCAAAAGCAGCTTGTGGAATATGTGGCAGGAAGAATTCCGGTTTTTGGCAGTGGTGATGCATGGACTCCCGAAGATGCAAAACGCATGCTGGAAGAAACAGGCGTTGATGGAGTGATGTTTGCCCGTGGAGCAATGGGGGATCCTTTTTTGTTTAAAAGGACAAAAGATTTTTTAACTACTGGAGCTTATTCCCAGGAGTCAGTTCAGGAAAGGCTGGCCGCCGGTTTTAAAGAGTTAAAAATCAATGTAGAAGATAAAGGCGAAAAACTGGCCTGTATGCAGATGCGCAAAAAGTTCTGCTGTTATACAAAAGGTTTGGAAGGCGGTGCTGGATTGCGCAAAGAAATTGTAGCTGCAAATACAGTAGAAGACTTTACACGGCTCTTAGCTCCGTATCTTTTAGCTCCGTATCTTGTCTAAAATACTAAGAATAATTAAAATAGGAAAAATGTCGTTATTACAGAGTTTATCAGAATTTCTGCAGTCAATTTTTATGTCCTCGTCTCCTGAAGTAAAAAAACGTCAGGCTCTTAAAAAAATCGAGCTTGATCTGCGTGATGTGCGACCTGTAATTTTTAAAAACGGACTTGTTCAGGCAAATTTTGCAGAAGCACTTAGAGTTCTTTTTGAAAACACTAAACCAATTGAACATCTTCTGGCCCACACAATCTGCAGTGACGACTTAAATAGAAACAATCGCTATGCAGAACAACTTTTGCTTACAGGTTTTTCAGACGAAGAAGAATCAATTCTGGAATCCTTGGAATATGAAAATTTAAAAGCAGAAGTCCTTCAAAATCGAAGTGTAGAACAGTATTGCGAGAAAAAGCGCCGGGATTTGGAAAAAATCATAAAAGTATTAAATTCAGAAGATTTTTTAAAAATCGAACGTATAATCGACAGAATTCTTAGATTTAATGATCTTTGTCATTATAATTTTGTTACTACCCTCAGAATTTTTGATCCAAACTACAATGGATTTTCCAGGCAGTATAAACCAAGTTTTCAGGCAGTTGCACCTAATTTATTAGACAACGCTCTTTGTGATTTATTCTATATAATTGGGGAATTTGAATTAAGCACATCTCTCGCCAAAGCTTTAATGGCTCTTATAGATTTAAATACTCCTGCCAGTGAAGCAGAACAGAAAAAAACTGCACTTATGGAAAACCTTACAAAAATCCAGGGAGTAATGCGTCAGGTTTGTACAAAGCAGAATCTTCTTAATCTGTGCCGAATTTCAAAAAATAACAGCGAACTGGCCCCGGAAATTGCAAAATATTCAAGTGCCGCCCGTCAGAAGTATGCAGACTTTTTGCAGGGAAAATTTGTTTCTGACATAAATCGAATGAAAACCGAAGTTAAAGACGAAAATCTTTTTAGTGAAGTGCGCAGAGTTTTCGGTGATGTACCATTACGTCAGCTGCGGGGCTACAACATGGATATAAATAAATATCTGCAGCAGGCAAATTCCGATACTTTTCTGTGGATAACACCAATGGAAGTTATAAAATCTTTTTTGGAAACTTATTACAGCGAAAATATCCGTACTTTGTTGAATGATATAGTAATTGAAGGTTTTTTTAATAATCCTGCATATAAAACAGATTTTTCTTCATCTGTTTACTCATGTAATGACTGCCAGTCAAAGCTTTCTGAATTTGAATCCTATTTTGATCAGGGCGGAAAATTTGATGAAGCACTTATTAAAAGTTATATCAGGGACAGCCATAAAGATCCAAAATTTGCCATGAGCCTTAAACAACTGGTAGAAGCTGCAAATAAAGAGTCCAAACAGCTTATTCAGTGGATTTCTACAACAATGTATGATTTGTATAAAAAAATTGCAGGAATTCTAGTTGATTCAAAAAAGCCTTCCCCAGATACTATCAGTAATCTTAGAATGCTGCTCACTTCCTCAAGAAATAAAGACAATACTAATCTGCTGGAACAACAATTTCCTAATTGGAAAATTTTTCTTGAAATAATGAAAAATTATGCTATAATTGGTAATGTAGAGATAGATTCATGATAGAGAGTTCAAAAATTATTCCCAAAAGGGAAAAACTGAGTATAAAAGATTGCCTCCTTGCTGTTCCGGAATATAAAGAAATTCTGGATGATTATGAAAAGCAAATCTATGATCTTAACCAGTTGCTGGAACTTTCCCGGTCTCTATGTACAACACTGGAGCTTTCAAAACTTATCGAATCAGTTCTCCTTATGGTAACAGCCCAGTCGTCTGTTATTGGTACAGGCATTTTTATTCAGAAAGAATTTGATAGTGTTGAATTTATTCTTGATAAAACAATAACAGGTTTTGATGTTGATTCAAATTTTGATTACAGCATACCTATCGACAGTCCTTTAGCAAAAGCACTGGAAGAAGCAAGAACATTTAAAATTTCTGAACTGGCCGAAAAAACACACAATTGTCCAGATTTAGAAAAACTGCGCAAACTTAATCCATCCCTTGTTGTTCCCCTTGTGGTTAAAAATCACTTAAACGGAATTCTTATTCTTGGTGACCGCTTTGCAGAAAATGCTGAATATTCAGAATATGAAATCAGTCAGGTGCAGATGATTGCTCAGCTGGCTAGTGTTGCAATAAGTAACGCTTCTCTCGTTGAACAGGCATCTACAGACCTTATGACAAAACTCAAGCTTAAAGTTTACTTTTTTAATATGCTTTCTGATAAGTTGGATGAAGCAAAAACATGTAGTTCTCCATTAAGCATTCTGATGTTTGATATTGACCACTTTAAGAAATTCAATGACACTTACGGACATGCCTGCGGTGACTATGTTTTGATTGAAGTTGCTAAAATAATCCGCAAAAATGTTATTCGTTCCCAGGATATGGCAAGCCGTTACGGTGGTGAAGAATTTACAGTTATGCTTAACGAAACAAGCATGGAAGATGCTTTTGGACTTGCAGAAAAAATTCGTCGTGAGATAGAAGAAACAGACTTTTTCTACGATAATCAGCACATGAAAGTAACAATTTCCATTGGTGTTTCAGTTTATAAAGCAGACAATCCAGTGGAAGGCGCAAAACAGCTTGTGGAGCAGGCGGATCAGGCGTTGTATATTTCTAAAAGGGCGGGCCGCAACCGTACAACTATCTTTGATCCAGCAAAAAATTCAGAAAATCCAAAGGACTCTGATAGTCCTAAGAACTGATTTGTTATGAAACAATTAGTTTTATTTCTGGCAGCAATCCTCACATTCAACTTTCTCTTACCAGTTAAAAGCTTTTCTCAAAGTGCTTCTGAACGGGAACAGATTAGAATTCACCTTTGGGCAGAAACAGATTCATATCCCGGATTTTTTGAAGATGAAGATGAAATTGCAAAAATGTATCAGGATGGAACTGTTTATCAGAACTTGCCGGAAGAAATGAATGAACTCACCCCTGCCAGAGAGGTTTTTAAATTTGCCATCAAACGAATGAAGGAAAACGCAGAATTTCTCATTGGTGGAATGATTAACGGCTGGTATTATGATTACACTCCTTACGACAAAACCAGGCGAGTAGAAGAATATTTTGAACTTACACCATATCTTACCCCAGAATCATATCTGAACAATATTGAATATCATCAACCGGAAATAATTGACAACAGAATTTTTACATGGATTTACTGTAATAGAACACCAAGCCAGATGCTGAGTTATGACCAGTGGAGTGCAGTAAGAAATCCTAAAATTCATGGAATTGGAACTGGTGATGTAAGACTTGGTTTTGATGGAATTGAACAGGCGGTAAGGGAAAGCGTAAAAAATGCTGTCCGTGAATACTGGCGTAAAGTTACAAAAAATAAGCCTAAAGAAATCAGTGGCACAGTACTTCTGATACACGAACCATATATTTTGGTAAAAGACGGGAAATACGTGGCAGAACTTGATTTTTTTATGCAAACTAGTAGAATAGAACATTATAAGAATTTTTAGGTAATTGATTTTGAAAAAGTTTGTTTCTTTAGCATTTGTTTTTCTCTTTGTTATGGCAGATATTTTTGTCCAGTCATCTGAGACAAAAACATTGCTCCTTGAAGACAAATATTCAGAATTACATCCTTCTGCTTCTTATGTAAAGCTGGAGTTAAACTGGACTCCTGCAGATGGAAGTGCAACTATTGTGTATTCCTGCAAATCTGCAGTGTTTGATCATTCCCAGGCAATGAATACAGTTTGCAAGGCTTTAAAGGATTTCCAGAGTGCTAATCAGTATTCGGGATTCCATTATAAAAATAAGGATAAAACAAAATACATAACTGATGAGGCAGGCAATAAATTTGCTATGTATACATCCAGCGTTGTGTTTACAAGGTAATAGGAAAGAAAAATGGACGTTAAGACAATTATTAAGAATCTTCACCCTCTTGAAATTAAAGTTCTTCTTAAGTATGGACTTGGTGATGAACTCACTTCTCAGAAGCTTCAGAGCGAACTTGGTTATAAAGAAGGTCACGCTAACCAGGCTTTTAGCTGGCTTGCAGGTAAAAAACTTCTGGCAGAAACAAGCCGCACACCTCATATGTATTTTGAACTAACAGATTTTGGCCGTGCAGTTGCAAAAAATGGAACAATGGAAGAAAGACTTGTTAAGTTCCTTAAGGAAAATGGAGCAAAGACACTTCCAGAAATTGCAACAGGACTTGGCATTGAAAGCAAAGATGTTGGTAGTGCATTTGGTAGTTTGAGCAAAGAAGGTGTTCTTTCTATGAATGCAGAAAAGAAAGCTGAATACACTGGTAAGGAATTGCCATCACGCATTGCAGTTACAAAAACTCTTCTGGAAAAAGCAATTGCTGCAGAAGACAATAAACTGGAAGCTTCAAATCTTTCAAAAGAAGAAATCGAAGTTATGGGTACCCTTACAAAAAAACGTGGTATTACAGAAACTCCATTTAAAACAATTGAACGGGAAACAGTTGCATATAAACTTACTCAGGATGTTAAAGCAGTAGTTGATGCTCTTAAAACAGCAGGAATTACAGGAAACGAACTTGGTGAAGTTACACCAAGTATGCTGACCAGTGGAGAATGGAAGAAGGGAACTTTCCGCGGATACAACATTTCTATTCCTCCTGCACGTATTGTTCCGGGGCGCACAAACCCTTATGTTCAGTTCCTTGAAAGTGTTAAGGATAAACTCTGTTCACTTGGTTTTCAGGAATTTGATGGGCCGCTTGTAGAAACAGAATTCTGGAACGGCGATGCTTTGTTCATGCCACAGTTCCACTCTGCCCGTGATATTCATGATGTTTATCGCCTTAAAAATCCAACTCATGCTAAATCAATCGAAGAACCATATCTTTCCAATGTTGCAAATGCTCACATGAATGGTGGTAATTCAGGCAGCCGCGGATGGAACTATCAGTTTGACCATGAATTTACTCGCCGTCTTATTATGCGTTCCCAGGGGACAGTTTTAAGTGCACATCAGCTTGCAAAGGCAGAAATTCCTGGCAAGTATTTTGGTATTGCACGTTGTTTCCGCTACGACAAAGTTGATGCAACTCACTTGAGCGATTTCTATCAGACAGAAGGTATTGTTCTTGGTGAAGATGTAAACTTGCGCACACTTTTGGGATTCCTTAAAATGTTTGCTACAGAAATTGCAGGAGCAGAAGAAGTTAAATATGTTCCTGGATACTTCCCATTTACAGAACCATCTGTAGAAGTTCACATTAAACATCCAAAATTGGGATGGTTTGAACTTGGTGGATCTGGAATTTTCCGTCCTGAAGTTACAAAAGCAATGGGCGTTGATGTACCGGTTGCAGCCTGGGGTATTGGTATTGACCGAATGGCTCTTATGGCTCTTGGTCTTAACGACTTGCGTGAACTCTTTAGTGAAGATATTGAAAACGTTCGTCTTCGCAAAGCAAAGTTCTAGTTAAGATAGAAAATTTCTTGCGTCCTGAAGGGTGGGTCAGGGCGCTTTTTTTTTGCAGATTTTAAATAAAAATTTGCCTTTTTGAATAAAATTCAGTAACTTAGATATAGAAAAAATATTGGAGTAAAAGATGGCTACTTATCAGTTTCAAACAGAAGTAAATCAGCTTTTAAAGTTGATTATTCATTCAATGTATTCAAACAAGGATATTTTCCTTCGCGAAATCGTTTCCAATGCCAGCGACGCTTTGGATAAACTCAAATATCTTACAGTTAGTGATGATAAATATAAGAGCGTAAAATTTGACCCAAAAATCAACATCACTTTCAATGAAGAAAAGAAAATCCTTACCGTTCAGGACAGCGGTATTGGTATGGATGAAAAAGACCTTAATGATAACTTGGGAACAATTGCCCGCTCTGGTACAAAAGCATTTATCGAAAAATTGAACAATGAAAAAGCCAGTGGTGACAGCAATTTGATTGGTCAGTTTGGTGTTGGTTTTTACAGTGCTTTTATGGCTGCAGAAAAAATTGATGTTTATACACGCAAGGCTGCAGATTCAAAAGCATATCACTGGTCAAGCAACGGCACAAACAGTTATGAAATTTCTGAACTTGATGTAAATTCGGAAGAAGCAAAGCTTTATGGATTTAACAACCCGGAAACTCATGGCAGTGCAATTGAAATTCATCTTAATGATGATTCAAAAGATTATGCTTCCAGATGGAAGATTGATGAACTTATTAAAAAATATTCAGATCATATTGCATTCCCGATTTTTCTTCACTACACACAGAACAAATATGATGACAAAGGCAATGTTACCGGAAGTGAAGAAAAAGACGAACAGGTAAACAGCGCCAGTGCATTGTGGAAGAAGCCAAAGAGTTCACTTAAAAAAGAAGATTACAATAATTTCTACAGCACATTGAGTCATGATGGAACAAGTCCTCTTCATTATGTTCACACTCATGCGGAAGGTACTCAGGAATACACAACTTTGTTCTACATTCCAAGTACTGCTCCATTCGACATGTATCAGGCAGATTACAAAAGTGGTGTTAAACTTTATGTAAAACGTGTTTTTATTACAGATGATGACCGTGAACTTTTGCCAAGTTACCTGCGCTTTGTAAGAGGTATTATTGACAGCGAAGATTTGCCATTGAATGTAAGCCGTGAAATCCTCCAGCAGAACAGAATTCTTGATACAATTAAAAGTGCCAGTGTAAAAAAACTCCTGGGTGAATTCCGCAAAATGGGAGATGCCGCAGACACAATTACAAAAGCAAAAGAAGCAAAAGATTTTACAGATGAAGAAAAAGAAGTTGTAGAAAAATGGAACAAGTTTGTAAAAGCTTTTAACCGTCCAATGAAGGAAGGATTGTATTCTGATTACGCAAACCGTGATGAAATTATGGAAATTGTTCGCTTTAAGAGTACAGATCCAAAAGGCACTGGCGACAACAACTGGACAAGTTTTGCGGATTATGTTCAGCGCATGAAAGTTGATCAGAAAGCAATTTACTACATTACCGGCAGCGAAGAAAAAAATCTCCGTGAAAGTCCACTTCTTGAAGCTTACAAGAAAAAAGGTTTTGAAGTTCTTATTATGGCTGATGATATTGACGATATCGTTATTCCGGGGGTTGGTAAGTACAAGGATTTTGAGCTTAAAGCAGTTAATAGAGCCGGCAGCGATGAAGAACTTGGAATTGATAAAGACGTAGCTAAAAAGAAGGAAGAAGAATTCAAACCGGTTCAGGAAAGAATTAAAAAAGCTCTGGCAGACCGCGTAAAGGATGTTGTTCTTTCAAAACGTCTTAGTGACAGTCCAAGTTGTATTGTTGTAGACGAAAATGATCCAAGTATTCAGATGGAAAGAATGATGAGAGCAATGGGCCAGGGAAACGGTAACCTTGTAAAACCAATTCTTGAAATCAATGGAGACCACCCGATTGTAAAAAAGATTGAATCTGCATCGGATGAAACAGTTGCCAACATCAGTGAAGTTTTACTTGATCAGGCATTGTTAGTAAGCGGCGCAGATATCCCAGATCCAAACGCATTTGTTAAAGCAATGAACGCGTTAATCTAATTCTGGATTTTACATCAATTTAGCGAAGAGCAAAAAAATAACCGGCCACAATTCTTGAACAAGTAGAAGTGGCCGGTTTTTAAATTTGAATGAAAAAGAGCAAAAAAGAATCAGAATTAAAAAACGGAGCCCAGGTTCGGCAGGGATTTACGCTTGAGCCGAGGGGAGCAAAGCGACCAACTCCCACTTCCGGCTCACTTGCGGAAATGACAGACGGTTCTGGGCGTGAGTGTTTAATTCTGAATTTATAAATAATTTTGAAAGAGCAAAAAAAGATAACCGGCCACATTTTTCTAGATAAGTAGAAGTGGCCGGTTTATAAATTTGATTGAAAAAGAGCAAAAAAGTATCAGAATTAAAAAACGGAGCCCAGGTTCGGCAG
>JAEDJS010000057.1 GCA_016296205.1 Treponema sp.
TGCTATGCACACAAGCCGGAGAGGAAACTATCATTCCGTCTTGTGAGCATTTTTGACGGCCCCCGCCTTCCTTCCGCATTTCATAATTTTGTGCGAGATGTTCCCCATGGGGAATTTGTTTGCTCTTATGAAATGCTCCCGGTTGGTGGGTGTTTGGTGGGGAAAATTCAGCAAATAATAAGAAAAAAATTTTTACAAATAAAAATTCCTATGTTATAATTTTAATAATGGGCTAATTTTCTAAAATTGGCTAAAACAATCAACTTTTGGACGTAAAAATGGATAGAAAAACAGGTGTAGTTGTACCTCTTGCCGCACTTTGGACAAAGGAATGTCCTGCTGTTGGTGAATTTACAGCTCTTAAAAAATTTGCTGATTTCTGTAAAAAAGCGGGATTTGGCGTTATTCAGTTGTTGCCGGTTAACGATACTGGTACTCAGTCTTCTCCTTATTCGGGGCTTTCTGCTTATGCACTTCATCCTATGTATATAAGCATAAAGGCTTTGCCAGAATTTGAGGATGCTTTTGCAAATGATAAAGCTTTTGCGGCGGCTTACAAGAAATTCGAAAAGAATTTTAAATATGCTCCTCGCTACAATTATAATGATGTAACCAACGAAAAAATTTCACTTCTCCATCTTTTGTGGAATTACCTGAATAAAAAAATGAATCCTAAAAAGAAGGATTCGGAAACAGATAAATTTGCTCTTGCAATGAATAAGGAAATCGATGATTTTGTTAAGGCAAACCGATGGGTAATTCCTTATGCTGTTTACAAGAATTTAAAAGATGCTGCAATGCAGGCTTCATGGAAGGAATGGGATCCAAATTTGCAGCACCTGGACGAAAAACAGATTAAACTTCGATGGGATAATAAAGCTTTAAAGGCCAGCCATAACTTTTTTGTATGGTGTCAGATTCGTGGTGGCCAGCAGTTTAAAGAAGCTGCAGACTATGTAAAGAAACAGGGAATTGTTCTTAAAGGTGATATTCCTATTCTTATGAATGATGACAGCTGTGATGCCTGGGCTTATCCACAGTTCTTTAATCAGGAGCTTAGGGCAGGTTCTCCACCGGACGGAGAAAATCCAGTAGGACAGAACTGGGGCTTCCCAACTTATAACTGGAAAAATCTTGCAGCCGACAATTACAGCTGGTGGAAGGAACGCATTAAATGTGCTGCTCAGTATTATTCAGCATTCAGAATTGATCATGTTTTGGGCTTCTTCCGCATCTGGTCTATTAACGATGGTGATTCAACTGCTTACCTTGGCCACAGTGAACCTTGCCGCAAAATTTCACGGGATGAACTTCATGGGCTTGGCTTTGACGATGGTAAAATCAACTGGTTGGCAGAACCTCATATTTCTACTGGTGAAATCGAAAACATTACCTGGAATCACGATGAAGCTGTTGCTGTATTAAGTAAAGTTTGTAATCGGATTGGTGACCAGGAATTGTGGAACTTTAAGCCGGAAATTAAAACAGACAAACAGATTTACACCCAATGCTTCTTTGCAGAAAATGGAGAAAAAGATGGTTCTATAAAATACAAGCTTTCAGAAAAATGGCGTGACCGTGCTCTTATTAAAATGGGCGACAATGAATTTGTAAGAGTATGGCGATGTGAAAATTCAACAGCATGGAATAGTCTTAGTGATGATGAAAAATGGCGTCTTAAAGATTTGTTCAACCGTACAGAAGCAGAAGAAGAACAGCTTTGGAAACAGCAGGCTTATGAAACATTGAGTATGATTACTAAAACTGCAGATATGACCGCCTGTGCAGAAGATTTAGGTGTTAATCTAAAAGTGATGCCAGAAGTTTTGCAGAGTCTTAATATTATGAGTCTTAGAGTTGTTCGCTGGAGCAGAAACTGGAGGGAAGGTGGCAGTCCTTACTATGCTCTCCAGGATTTCCCTCACCTTAGCGTTACAACAACAAGTGTTCACGATAGTAGTACTTTGCGCCAGTGGTGGTGTCAGGAAAAAGACAGTGTTCAGGCTTACCTTAACATGTGGCAGTGGGCAGACAAGCATCGTTTGCAGGAAGAAGTTTCCTGGGGTGATGCAAATGCTCCTTTTACACCAGACACTGCAAATTATTTGCTCAAGAGTTCTGCATGTACAGGAAGTGCATGGTTTGTAAATCCATTGCAGGATTATCTGTATCTTGACGGAAACTATTACCTTGAAGACATGGACGCAGAAAGAATCAATGTTCCGGGAAGCGTAAATGAATTCAACTGGACTTACAGACTTCCTGTAAGTGTAGAAGATTTGCTCAAAAATAAAGAAATTATAAATAAAATCAACACTATTGCACAGATTCATGACCGTGCTTAGTTAATGGAGGAATAGATGAGAATTTCTTACAACGAGTTCCACATCAGTAAAACTGTTCGAGATCTTTGTGATTTTGACCAGGGACTTTTTGCTTCAAGTGGAAACGTAATTTTTACCAACTTTAAGGCTGTGCAGAATTTTCAGACAAAACTAAATCAACTGTTTGATGACAGAGGATTGCCGGAAAAACGGGTCAGTGCAGGTAACCTTAATGCCATGGGTCTTATTGATGAAATTTTCCATTACGTATGTATGCTTTACAGACGTGATAAGGCTCCGGATGCTTTTAAGAATCTGCTGTCTGATTTGGATGGAGTTTTCTCAAAAGATGAAATGGACAAATTGTTCCTCCAGTTTATGGCTGAATTCCCACCAGTAGCTGTTTATCAGAAAAAAATGAGTGCAGAAGAATATCTGACTCAGGATGCAGTTGATGCTGGAACTGGTAAACTCCGCACAAACCGTGAGCAGGTTCTGGAAGAAATGATTCTGCTTCACCTTGCAAATGAAAACCCAGCATTCCATCCATTTGCTATTATGTTTGATGACCAGAAGCTTTCTGTAAATGCAAACTATATCAAAACATGGAATCAGATTAAGAGTTATTTTAAAACTCAGCCAGCTTTTGGTCCTAAGAACAATGACCTTATCAGCATGCTTAAGGAACCAGTTGTTTTTGCTCCAACAAGTCTTAAAGGTCAGCTTGATTATATCCGTGAACACTGGCAGATGATTCTTGGTGAATGGCTCCGCCGTTTGCTTGAAGGTATTGATACTTTGAGTGAAGAAGAAAAAGCAGCATGGCAGCCAACATTTGGTGGAAGCCCGGATATGGATCCTTATTCTTACGACAGCCTTCTTAAAGAATATGAACGCTTTAGTCCTGACCGTGACTGGATGCCAAAGGTTGTTCTTATGGCAAAAACAGTTTTGGTTTGGCTTGATCAGCTTACAAAAAAATATAATCGTCCTATTACACGTTTGGACCAGATTCCAGATGAAGAACTTAATGCATTGCGTGATGAAGGTTTTACTGGTTTGTGGCTCATTGGTTTGTGGGAAAGAAGTTATGCTTCTAAACGTGTAAAACAGTTGTGCGGTAATCCGGAAGCTGCAGCCTCAGCTTATTCTTTGTGGGATTATGACATTGCAGAAAATCTTGGTGGTTGGGATGCATTGGATAATTTGCGCAGAAGATGTTGGGCTCGTGGAATTCGTCTTGCCAGTGATATGGTTCCTAACCACACAGGTATGGATGGAAAATGGGTTGCAGAACATCCGGACTATTTTATTACAAGAAAAGACTGTCCGTTCCCATCATATACATTTAATGGCGAAAATCTTAGTCTGGACAGCCGGATAAGTATTTATCTTGAAGATCATTATTACACAAGAACAGACTGTGCTGTTTGTTTTAAGCGAGTAGACAATGCCACTGGTGATGTAACATACATTTACCATGGAAACGACGGAACTGGTATGCCTTGGTGTGATACAGCTCAGATTGATTACCTTAATCCGGAAGCTCGTGAAGCTGTTATGCAGAAGATTCTGCACGTTGCAAGAAACTTCCCTATTATCCGCTTTGACGCTGCAATGGTTCTGGCAAAGAAACATGTTCGCCGTTTGTGGTATCCGGAGCCAGGTCATGGAGGAGATATTGCAACTCGAAGTCAGTTTGCTCTTTCTAACAGTGAATTTGAAGCAAGATGCCCTAATGAATTCTGGCGTGAAGTTGTAGACCGCTGTGCAGTAGAAATGCCAGACACATTGCTCCTTGCAGAAGCTTTCTGGATGATGGAAGGTTACTTTACTCGTACACTGGGTATGCATCGTGTTTACAACAGTGCCTTCATGAACATGCTTAAGAAGGAAGAAAACCAGAAGTACCGTGATACAGTTAAGAATACAATCAAGTTTGACCCGCAGATTCTCAAACGCTTTGTAAACTTTATGAACAATCCGGACGAAGAAACAGCAGTTGCTCAGTTTGGTAAAGATGACAAATATTTTGGTGTTTGTACATTGATGAGCACAATGCCTGGACTTCCAATGTTCGGTCATGGTCAGCTGGAAGGTTATACAGAAAAATACGGTATGGAATATACCAAAGCTTACAAGGATGAAAAACCAGATCAGTGGTTGCTTGAAAGACACTGGAGAGACATTTTCCCATTGCTCAAGAAACGTTATTTGTTTGCTCAGATTGAAGACTTCCTGTTCTATGATGTTTGGGACAATGGCGGCGTAAACGAAAATATTTATGCTTACTCAAACGGTGTTGGCAGCGAAAGAGCTCTTGTATTCTACAATAACAAGTATGAACATGCACAGGGTTGGATTAAGCAGTCTTGTGAATATGCAGTAAAAACTGGTCCTGATGAAGTTCAGATGAGATCAAAGAGTCTGGCCGAAGGATTGCTTCTTACTCCTGGATATAATCATTACTGTATTTTCCGTGAACACAGAAGCGGAAACTGGTACATCCGTCGCAGTGATGATATTATCAACAATGGTATGTTCGTTAGCCTTAATGGATTTGAATATCAGGTTTATCTTGATATCCAGCAGGTTGAAGATACAGCCGACAGAAAATATTCAAAGCTCTGCGACTTGCTGAATGGTTCAGGTGTTCCAGATATTGAAGTAGCATGGCAGGAATATCGATATAAAGATCTGTATGCTGCATTAAGTAAATTTGCATGTCCAGAATTGTTCCAGCAGGTTAACACTTTGTTTACTCCTGCACCAGAACTTAAAGCAAAGAAGATTGCAACTCCTGATTTCACAAAAGTTATGGCTCAATTTAAGGCCTCGGCTTTGGAATATTATGCAGTAGAAGCAGAATTTGTAGCAGAAGAACCACAGGAAAAAGCAGTTAGCCAGAAAGGTGCACGCCTTGATGAGAAAATTTCTAATTCAACACCGGAAGAAAGATTTGAAACTTTCTGTACAGAACTTGAATATTTGCACACAGCATTTGCAGGTGCACAGGGATTGATAAAATCAAATGTTGAAGCTAATTCTACACAGTATTCAAGCAGACCAGGATTTAAAGTAACATTTGACAACTTGATTTACGAAGGAATGATAAATATGCCGGAGGCTGCAGGAATTTTTGCTGCTTACGCAATTGTTTCTCAGGCCGGAACTGCTAACTGCATTAAGTGGGCTTATGACAGAAAACTTGCAGAACTTATGGTAAAAGCTGGACTTAAAGCAGACTCAGCCCGTGTAATTCTGAAAAAACTGTTCCTTTGCCAGAAAGTTCGTGATTTGAATTTTGGTGCAGCATGTGCTCAGGAATCAACTTACAAAGTTGCTAAATATCTTGTAGAAAGTGAATATTCAGAATTTCTTTGTGGAGCCAACGAATTTAATGGAATCAGATGGTTTAACAAAGAAAAAATGGATGAAATCTTGTGGTACGGATTTACAGCATTTGCAATGTGTTCTAGTCGTGTAATGAGGGAACAGGTTTACAAACTTTACAGAACATTGGTTGCCGCAAAAGAAAGTGCAGATTATCAGTGTTCAAAATTTGTGGATTCTTTAAAACCAGTTGATGCAAGTGATTTGGATGGTATAAAAGAAAAGAAAACCCGCAAACCTAGAACAGTAAAAGCAAAGGCAGAGAAACCTGCAAAGGAAGAAAAGCCTAAGCGTACAAGAAAAACAAAAAAATCAGAAGAATAGTCTGATCTAGTACAATATGTCCTCCAGGTGAGAGCTTGGAGGACATTTATTTAATATGGATTTTGAAATTTAAATGATACAACAAGTTTTGGTCCAGAAACAGTTACAATACTCCAAATCAAGTTGGGTACTGGTATCATGTTTTTGACATTTAAATGGAAAAGAAATAATCAAATACGATAAAGTTTCTAACTACAGAGATTGAGTTATTATTTTTTTAAGTGTGTCAAAGTCTGTAGGTTTTAACAATTCTCTGCCAGTTTTTATAGGGCGGTTTGTTTCTACTGGTTTTAGGTTTTCTGGAAGCTCCCCGATGTTGTGCTTAATAAATTCGCTGTGGTGTAACGGGTTTTCCTGTGCAACTAAAACTACGGCGCCTTCATCTTCGAATAATGAATTTTTAATTTTTGCGGCGGCATAAGCTTCACTTGTTTTTTCGTCTGCAAAATAATTGTATTTGATAAACAGTTCCTGGCATGCTTTAATCTTTTGTTCTTTGGTAACAATTGCAGGGTAAACAAAGCTTTTTAAAAGTTCGCTGCTCTTAAAAAAATATTCCAGGCGTTCAAGGTTGGAAGGATTTGCCGGGTCGTTTGCAGGACGGTTCTGAAAACTAATCATTGAATCAAGAATAGTGCACTGCTGGTGAACATCGGTGCGAAGATTATCGGTGGCAGGAATTATAAATCCGTGAACAGGAAGAGCAAACTGCCAGGCGTAAAGGCCTGCGATAATTGAACCATAATTGCCGGCGCTTAATGCATAGTAAATGTCTCCCGCAACAAGTTCTTTTAACCGGCTGAATGCATAAGTATAAAAGAAAGTTTGTGGCAAAAGACGACCAATATTTGCTGTGTTTGAAAGAGTAATGTTTTTAGATTTGCAAAGCTCTTTGTCTTCAAAAATGCTTCTAATCAACTTATGGCAATCTTCTTCTGTTCCGTCAACTTCTACAGGATAAATGTTGCCGCCGTTCCAGACAAAATCCCTTTCTTGCAAATTGCAGGCTTTTCCTTTTGGAAAGAGCAAAACGCTTTTGAGAAATTTTTTATCTCTAAGTGCGCTGGACAAGCTTGCTGCCAGAGCTCCCGTTGAACTGTCATCAATTAAAACTGCACGTTCGCCGGTATAATGCAAAATTGTTTCCATGCAGCTGACCAGGTAACTTACGCCAAAGTCTTTCATTGTGCCAGTTGGTCCGTGGAAAAGTTCAAGAACAAATAAATTGCTGTCTAATTGCTTTAAAACAGGTTCAAATGGGAATGCTTTTGCTGCAATTCTTTCTGCAATGAGAGGTGAAAATTCCTTGTTGATGAGGGCACTGGTTAAAGTTCCTGCAATGCTCTGGAAGGATGTTTTATTGTTTGTGTATAAAATCCATTTTCTAAAATCGTCGCTTTCACATGGAACAAAAAGGCCGCCTTCTTCTGGCATTGGATTTAAAATGGCCTGCTTAAAAGAGACAATTGTGCTGTCATTTCTTGTACTTGTGAATTTCATGGGTAAAAGTCTAGCATATTTGAAAGTTTTAGGCAATTTATTTTGTATTTGAGAAAATTTTGGAGAATTCAATTTTTTTAAATAAAATGAAACTTTTTGGGAATTTCTATATTATAATAGTTGAGTTGAATTAAAACTGGAGGAAATAATGTCTGGATTTGATATTTTTATGATTGTTTTGGCCTGTCTGCTGATTCTTGTTGGTTTTGTGGGATGTATAATGCCGGGGTTGCCTGGAACTCCTCTCTGCTGGGGTGCACTTCTTTGCCGCCATTTTATGAACGGTGGCGATGTGATAATGTCATGGAAAACATTAATTATTACTGGTGTAATTACGATTTTTGTTGAGATTCTGAACAATTTTGTTCCGGCAATTTTTACTAAGAAAGCAGGTGGTTCAAAATTGGGAACATGGGGTGCAACTATTGGTGTAATTGTAGGAATTATTACTGGTCAAATCTGGCTCATTGTTTTTGGAAGTTTTATTGGTGCTTGGATTGGAGAAATGCTCCATGATAATTCAGACGGAAAACGGGCAATAAAAAGTGCAGCTTTTAGTTTTCTGGGATTTATCACTGGAACCGGAATGCGTTTAATCGTAAGCGGAATCTGGATCAGTATATTTGTGAAGAGTTTTTTCTGAGATTTCGGCCAATACTTACTTTATCACTGGTTTGGGAAAATAACACATATGGGTGATAAAGTAAGGTGGAGGTTGATATTTTGGGTTTATTTTTCGTAGCCTGCCAGAAATGCGTCTTTGTTCATTTGAATTGTTTTTGGCGGAACTGTGGATTCAATTACAGAAAGCCAGTCTTCTTTTGAAAAATCCATGTATTTGGCGGCCATTCCTAAAACAATAATATTAAAACATTTTGCAGAACCAAGTTTGAGAGCTTCTTCCATGGCATTGATGGAATATACTTTGTAGTCTTTAGAAAGTTTCTGAATAATTTCTTCTGGATATTCTGCAGCACCTGTTACAACTGTCATTGGATCTATGCGCTGGTCGTTAACAATAATTACACCGTCTTTTTTTAGAAAGTGAGCATAACGTAATGCTTCCAGACGTTCAAAGGCAATAAGAACATCGGCCTGTCCTTCTTCTACGATTGGTTCTGTGACTTTATCTCCGTAGCGGACAAATGTTACAACACTGCCGCCTCGTTGTGCCATTCCATGAACTTCTGAAAGTTTTACATCGTAGCCGGCTTTAAGGGTGATTCCTCCAAGGATTCTGGAAGTGAGCAATGTTCCCTGGCCACCAACGCCAACAATCATTATATTTTTTGTTTCCATAATTAAAAATCTCCGTAAAGTGTTCCGGGGTTTTAGGGGTGTCCCCTAGGAGAAGGGGTAGCGGAAAACCCTGGTTTGTAGCGAGGGGAAGGCTTTCCCCTTTGTATTATTTTTCTACTTTTTTAAGTGCGTCAAATTTGCAAAGTTGAACACATAATCCGCAGCCGTTACACATTGTTGGATTTACATTAACTGTTCCGTCTGACTGTTTAGTGATTGCGGGACATCCAGGTTGTAGGCAGGCACCACATTTTTTGCATTTTTCTGACTGCACTTGAACGGTGTATGGGAATTTCTGACCTTTGAGAAGTGCACAAGGGTATTGGGCAATGATTACTCCCAACTGTTGGCTGGCTGTGTATTCTTTGATTGTTTTTTCCAAAAGTGGAAGGTCAAAGGCGTTAACAACTGCAACATTTTTGATTCCCATGCTTTTGCAAAGTTCGTCGATTTTGATTGCTGGAACTTCCTGCCCCATTAAAGTTTTTCCAGTGGCGGCGTGGTCCTGGTGACCTGTCATTCCGGTTGTGGAATTATCAAGAATGATTACTGTTCCTGTTGACTGGTTGTATGCCATGTTTTCTAATGAGTTGATTCCTGTGTGCATAAAAGTTGAATCGCCGATTACTGCAACCCAATTTTTGATAAAATCTTTTCCCCGGGCTTTTTCCATTCCGTGGAGAACACTGATGCTGGCACCCATGCAGAAGGTTGTGTCTATTACGTTGAGTGGGGCAACTGCTCCAAGTGTATAACAGCCGATGTCTCCGGAAGCATGAATTTTTAATTTTTTGAGTGTGTAGAATACAGAACGGTGAGGGCATCCAGGGCAGAGAATTGGCGGTCGTTTTGGAACATTATCTGCCGGTTTGAATTCAACTTTCTGGCCTAGAATTTTTTCTCTGAGCATATTGGCTGAATATTCACCTTGAATTGTAAACAAATCTTTTCCGATGCATTTAATTCCCCAGGAGCGTATCTGTTCTTCCATAAGTGGTTCAAGTTCTTCTACAATGTAAAGTGTTTCTACTTTTGATGCAAAATCTTGAATGAGCTGTTTTGGAAGAGGATTTACCATTCCCAGTTTTAAGATGCTGGCATTTGGGAAAACTTCTTTTACATATTGATATGGAATTCCGCTGGTAATGAATCCAATTTTTGTGTCGCCCATTTCTACTTTGTTGAAAGGTGCATCAATTCCACATTCCTGGGACATTTTAAGTTCCCGCTGTTCAACAAACTTGTGGCGGCTTATTGCCATTGCTGGCATGAGAACAAATTTGCTGGCATTGCGTTCATAAGGTTTGTCTTCTATTTCTTTGCGGTCTTCCAAGGTAACAATTCCCTGGGAGTGGGAAAGTCTTGTTGTTGTGCGTACGATTACTGGTGTGTCATATTTTTCGCTAAGGTCGTATGCGTATTTTACAAAATCTTTGGCTTCCTGGCTGTCGCTTGGTTCCAAAACCGGCACATGGGCTGAGCGGGCAACCATTCTTGTGTCCTGTTCATTTTGGGAGCTGTAAACTCCAGGGTCGTCTGCGGCAATTAAAACTAATCCTCCGTTAACTCCTGAATATGCGGCTGCATAAAGTGGATCTCCTGCTACGTTAACTCCAACCATCTTCATGCTGCACAAGGAACGGACTCCGCTTACACTGGCACCGATGGCAACTTCCATGGCAACTTTTTCGTTTGGTGACCATTCAGCATAAATTTCTGGATATTTTACAATGTTTTCACTGATTTCTGTACTTGGTGTTCCTGGATAAGCGGCACTAACTTTTACTCCTGCTTCGTATGCTCCACGGGCAAAAGCTTCATTTCCAAGCATAAGTTTTGATTGACTCATTTTTTCCTCTTGAAGATTTTTATAGATATTGTTCTATTATAATGGAGGTTTTTGGATTTTGCAAATGTTGAAAAACCGTAATCAAAACACTATAATTAAAAACATTATGGCATTTTACAGTTCATTTGATGTGGCAGTATGCGGTGGTGGGCATGCAGGTATTGAGGCGGCTCTTGCGGCTGCTCGTATGGGTTTGAAAACAGTTTTAATTACTCAGTCAGTTGATGCAATCGGAAGGATGAGCTGTAATCCAAGTATTGGTGGTATTGCAAAAGGAAATATTGTCCGGGAGATTGATGCTTTAGGCGGAGAAATGGGAAAGTTGATTGATAATTCCATGCTTCAATTCCGAATGCTTAATAAAAGTCGTGGCCCGGCAGTTCAGTCACCAAGAAGTCAGGCTGATAAAATTGAATATTCAAATCTTGCCAGAAGAACTGTAGAAAATACTCCTAATCTTAGTACTTTGATGGACACTGTTACTGATGTTCTGACTGTTGCAAGTTCAACTCAACTTCCGCCTCAAAGCGACAGTGCAGCTGAACTGGGAACAATTCCTGGGGAGCAGAGAGGTTCTAGTTACCAGTATTTGTCGGATGCTGCAAAAAGTGGAATGCGCCAGAAGGTAATTGGTGTGGTTACGGAACGGGGAAGAGTAATTCCTGTTCGCTCGGTTGTTTTGACTACTGGAACTTTTTTAGGCGGCAAAATTTTTATTGGTGAATACGATGCCCCAAATGGAAGAATCGGCGAAAACGGTGCTATTGGTCTTACAGAAAGTCTGCATCGGCTTGGTTTTACAACTGGTCGGTTAAAGACTGGTACTCCTCCAAGAATTCTCCGGCATACAGTTGATTTTTCTAAGCTGGAAGTACAGGGTGGTGATCAGGAAGTAATTCCCTTTAGTTTTGATACAGAAAAGGTTGATCGCCCTCTGGTTGACTGCCACCTGGTTTATACAAATTCTGCAACTCATGAAATTATTAGAAACAATATTCACCGTTCTCCATTGTATTCTGGAAAGATTAGTGGGGTTGGTCCAAGATATTGTCCAAGTATAGAAGACAAAGTTATGCGTTTTGCAGAGCGTGAACGTCATCAGCTTTTTATTGAACCGGAAAGTCTGCTAACTGATGAAATTTATTTAAACGGATTAAGTTCGAGTTTGCCGGAAGAAGTTCAGGATGCTTTTTTGCGCACAATGGAAGGCTTTGAACATTGTGTTGTAAGCCGCCCTGGTTATGCTGTTGAATACGACTACGTTGAACCTACTCAACTTTTCCCATCTCTTGAAACAAAACGTGTTGCGGGGCTTTTTGATGCTGGTCAGATTAATGGTACAAGTGGTTACGAGGAAGCTGCTGGACAGGGGCTTGTGGCTGGAATTAATGCTGGTTTGTATGCCCGTGAACATATTAAAACTTGCGGTCCATTGTGTGACAGCGACAGTTCATTTGGTGGAAGGCCATTGAATGTAAAACTCCAGGCTCTTTATGCAGCAGGTCAGGAAGATAAAAAATATAAAGATCAGTTTGAATTTGCATTGGCAGAAAACAGTGCAAAAATTACTGGTGCTCTTTCTAAAAAGTTGCAGGAAACTCAAAAAGAAAACGGTTTCCAGAACTTTGAAAAAATTCCGGAATACACTCCACTTGTTCTTGGCCGGGATGAAGCATACATTGGTGTTCTTATTGATGACCTTGTTACCCTTGGAACAAAAGAACCATACAGAATGTTTACTGCTCGTGCAGAATACAGATTAAAACTGCGCCACGATACTGCAGACCGTAGATTGCGTCAGAAAGGTTTTGAAGTTGGGTTGATTAGTCAGTGTCAGATTGATTTGCTTAATACAAAATATGCTCAGGTAGAAGAAGCGATGGAGCTTCTTGCAAAAAATCCTAAGGCAGAAAATCCTGGATTTAGTGAACTTGTTTGGGAAACTGCTCAGGATGATTTTAAGTACAGATATTACATTCAAAAGCAGGACGCACGAGTTGCAAAACTTCATCGCATGGAAAATGCAAAAATTCCAGCAGATTTTGACTATTCAAAAATTGTAAGTTTAAGCAGCGAAAGCCGGGCAAAGCTGGAAAAAGTTAGGCCGTTAACTCTTGGTCAGGCAAGCCGCATTAGTGGAATTAGAAATAGTGATATTATGCTTTTAATGGTTTATCTTAAATAGGAGTGTAAGTTAAAACCGCTAAAATAGCGCGGCTTTAACTTACCTAAAGTTTGCGTTGCAAACTTATTATTGAACTGCTGTTCCTCATTGCATTACGGAACAGCGTAAAAAGTCAATCGATTGTTGA
>JAEDJS010000105.1 GCA_016296205.1 Treponema sp.
TACCTGTTTTTGTGCAACTGCCCCAGCGGGTTTTCTGGTGGCGGATTGTGATGCGGTTATAGGTTACGCCCATAAGACTAGCATATTTTTTTACAATAGCAGGAAGTTCTTCTTTTGCTTTTGATGTAAGTTCTGTGATTTCTGGACTTACAGGTTTTGAAACTGTTGATTTTTGTGTTCCTAAAAGTGAACTTATGAATGCTAATGCTTCTTCCTGTTTTGGACGGCCGGCTTTTTTCTTTGTGCCATAAACTGCCATGCTGTCGATTATTGGAAGAATTGTATTGAGTTTTTCTACAATACGCTGCTGTTCTTCGATTGGCGGAATAGGAATCAGAGCTTTGTAGAGTCTATCATCATTTATTGCGGGATAAGCTACACCTTTAGAATTTTCATGATCATTTGCATAAGAATCAAAATCAGGTGATAGTAAATATTTCAATAAAAATTCAGGTAAAACTTTTATGCAAGTCATTACGGCGAAACCTGTACTTGCAATTGGTTCTTCGGAAAAATCCTTATTGATGATACACATATTATGAAGATATGGTCTAACTGTTGAATAAAT
The DNA here is from genome assembly GCA_016296205.1 of Treponema sp. Taxonomy (GTDB): domain Bacteria; phylum Spirochaetota; class Spirochaetia; order Treponematales; family Treponemataceae; genus Treponema_D. Next base: position 569 of record JAEDJS010000105.1, read on the forward strand.
AACATCATTTTTTGCAACAATTTTACGTGCTCGGCTAGGAGCATCTTTTGCTTCAATAATATTTTCATTTTCAGATAAGGTTTGTTTTTGATTGTTTATTGAACCAATATCAATATATGAAAACTTTTTGTCTGGAGTTTTTTGGCCTCGTGAATAAACAATACTTCTTAATCTTGTCCATCTCCAGTTCTCAGGAATATTAAATGGGATTTCCTCTTCGGTAATTTCTGCGAAAGGCTTTTCTTTTTTTATTTTCCCTTCTTCAATGAGTTTTGCTTTTTCTTCGGCAATCTTTTTGAGAAGTTCATCTACGCTGGAATCGGTTTCCAGTTGTTTTGTCAGTTTTCCCTGCATTGCTGATTGAAGAACGGATTTTTTCATTTCTTCTGGGAACTTCTGGCAGAGTGCAATTAATTCGTCTTCTTCTTTGCCGTATTCATCAATAAGAGGAAGTATCTGATTTAGTTTTTCTACAATACGCTGCTGCTCTTCGATTGGTGGGAGAGGAAATAGAGTGTCAACAATTTTTGTTCTTGAAATATTTGGCTGTGCTCCACCTGCGGATTGTTTTACAAAATCAGGTTTATTTGCTTTTAAGAAATAGAAAAGATAATAATTAAATATACCGTTATAAGGAGTACAAGCACAGCAAGCCTGATTAGTAGTTAAATCAAAACCTGCTATTGCAACTTTACCAATAGTTGCACCGTACATTGCTATAAGTACGTCATCTTTTTTGTTCATTCTCAATGAACATTTCTCAAAAGCAAGTTCAGTAATATATTCTTCGGCAGTTGTTACAATGCCGTCATTCAATTCACCAGTCTTAATCCATGGGATAGTTCCATTTTTATAATATTCTGCTTTTCCTCTATCTGGAGTTGCACCAGCTCCCCAATCACCAATTAATCCAAGTTTAGTCCATCTCCAGTTTTCTGGGATTTCGAACGGGATTTCTTCTTGTGGAATTTGTTCTAAGCGGGCGTTGTTCGTTCGCTTGCACTCACTATCCAGTTTTTCTTCGAAAAACTCGCGGGAATTTTCTGGGGTTTTAGGGGCTTTGCCCCTAGGAGAAGGGGTGGCGGAAGACCGCTGGCGGGCTGGAGACAGGGGAAGGCTTTCCCCTCTTTCTTTTTTTATTTTTCCTTCTGCAATGAGCTTTGCTTTTTCATCAGCAATTTTTATGAGAAGTTCATCTACACTGGAATCACTTTCCAGTTGTTTTGTCAGTTTACCTTGCATTGCTGCCTGCAAAACTGCTTTCTTTAAATCTTCTGCAAGTTTCATTATTTCACCTCAAGAAGATTCATAATAAGAGCAAGTTTTTCATCAAGCTTTGCTTCAAGGCTTTCCCGGCGTTCTTTGTAATTTTTTATTGTTTCTTCTGGAGTAAGAACTACATCTTCTTCTTCCGGGTATCCGCACAAATCAAGATCAAAGCCACGTTCTTCAATTTCTGCAAAAGTATATTTTTTTGCCTTAAAAGTTTGTGTTGAGGTTTCACTTTCTTTTTCATCAGCAATTTCAACTCGATTGTTCCACCATTGGTCAACGCATTTCATATCTTCGCGTTTAATTGGATTTGTCTTATTAAAATGCTTTACACCTTCCGGCATATCCATACGGTAGAACCAGGTTTCTTCTGTTTTACCTGTCTTATCAAAGAAAAGTAGGTTTGTATTAATAGAAGTATAAGGTGCAAAAACACTGGATGGCAGGCGGATTATTGTGTGCAGGTTACATTCTGTCATAAGTTTTTTCTTAAGGTTTACTTTAGAGTTATCACTGTTGAATAAAAGTCCATCTGGAAGAACAAGTCCGCAGCGTCCATTTTTTTCAAGACAATAAATAATACGTGCAACAAACAAGTCGGCAGATTCACTGGATGCTAAATCATCCGGGAAATTCTGAAGGTCAGATTTATTGAATTCTCCACCAAAAGGCGGATTCATAAGAATACAGTTGTATTTAT
>JAEDJS010000106.1 GCA_016296205.1 Treponema sp.
GTATCTGATTTAGTTTTTCTACAATACGCTGCTGCTCTTCGATTGGTGGGAGGGGGAGTAATGTGTCAGCAACTTTATCAGAATTTAAATTTTTTACAACTGCACCTGACACTTTTCCAAAGAATTGTTCTTTGAGAACATTTGAACTAAAAACAAAATATAGAAATTCTTTGTTTAATAATTCAGAATAATCATGTAAAACTAGCCAACCGTCATGAATACAACCATCAATATTTAAGATATATGGTCGGCCAAATGACATAGAGTTTGAAAGTAACAAATCTCCTTTGTGAACTAGGCGTGTCTTATATAATCCTTCTTTGATTATTTTTTCGGCCGTTTTATTAATATATTTTCCTCCGATTTCAGAATCACCTATTTTTATCCAATTGTACCCATCATCAGAAGTTGTTAAATATGAAGTAATTGGTCGAGGCGAGCCACCTCGAGCTATACTTAGAACTTTTCCAACTTTCACCCATCTCCAGTTTTCTGGGATTTCGAATGGGATTTCTTCTTGTGGAATTTGTTCTAAGCGGGTGTTGCGGGCGGCGTTTGAGCCCGCAGAAGGGGTGGCGGAAGACCGCTGGCGGGCTGGAGACAGGGGAAGGCTTTCCCCTCTTTCTTTTTTGATTTTGCCTTCTTCAATTAATTTTGCTTTTTCATCTGCAATTTTTTTGAGAAGTTCATCTACGCTAGAATCACTTTTTAACTGTTTTGTAAGTTTGCCCTGCATTGCTGCCTGTAAAACTGCTTTCCTTAAATCTTCTGCAAGTTTCATTTTGAATCCTCACTTTTTTCTGGATGAGCAAGGAAATACTGGTTTTTCTGGCTTTCAATTTCTTTACGGAGCTGTTCTTCTGTTGGCAGACAAAGTTTATATTTTGTTGCAAAAAGCTGCTCACTGCCGCTTAAAACAGAATAACGGGCTATATCTTCATCTGTATCTGAGCACAAAAGAATTCCCAAAGTTGGATTGTCGTCTTCTCCACGCTTTAAGTCATCAAACATGCGGACATACATATCCATCTGCCCAATATCCTGATGAGTTACGGTTTCTGTTTTAAGGTCAATTAATACGAAACATTTGAGAATGAAATTGTAGAAAACCAAATCAATGTAGTAATCTTTTTTTTCTGTATGAATGTGCATCTGGCGTCCAACAAATGCATAGCCTTTTCCAAGTTCCATTAAAAACTTCTGAAGATTGCTAATAAGGCTGTTTTCTAAAGTTGATTCAAGCAGACTTTCGTTTTCTGAAAATCCTAAGAACTCCAATATCACAGGATCTTTTACAAACTCTTCTTTTTGAGTGTCATAATCTGCTGTAAGTTGTTTCATTTCTGAGCGTACTTCTTCTTTTTTTGGAGACTTGAGCATTCTGAAATAATACTGGGAAGAAATATTTCTCTGCAAAGTGCGTACGCTCCAGTTTTCATTAACAGATTCTGACGCATACCAGGCACGGGCTTCTTTGTTTTCTTCCTGAAGAAGAATTCTAAAATGAGACCAGTCCAAATACATGAACAAAGATTTTCCACACACTGTGTGGAAAATGTCAGGAAATTCTTTAAAGAATTTATAAAAATTATACAAATTTGTTTTTGTAAATCCACTGCCGTAAATTTCTGTCAGCTGTTTTGAAAGTTTTTTTATAATTTCCTTTCCGTATTCTGCACGGTTTTCGCCTTGTAATTCTTCCTGTGCAATTCGTTCACCTAAAAGCCAGTTTCTCTGAACCAATGCCCAGTTTACAGATTTGACGGCATACTCTTTTGCACAGTCAATAATGCTTTTTGCATCGTCTATAAGGTTTTCTGTTTTTGAATATTTTAAAATCTCTGCTTTCATTATTTCACCTCAAGAAGATTCATAATAAGGGCAAGTTTTTCATCAAGTTTTGCTTCAAGACTTTCGCGGCGTTCTTTGTAATTTTTTATTGTTTCTTCTGGAGTAAGAACTACATCTTCTTCTTCCGGGTATCCGCACAAATCAAGATCAAAGCCACGTTCTTCAATTTCTGCAAAAGTATATTTTTTTGCCTTAAAAGTTTGTGTTGAGGTTTCACTTTCTTTTTCATCAGCAATTTCAACTCGATTGTTCCACCATTCATCAACGCATTTCATATCTTCGCGTTTAATTGGATTTGTCTTGTTAAAATGTTTTACACCTTCTGGCATATCCATACGATAGAACCAGATTTCTTCTGTTTTTCCTGTCTTATCAAAGAAAAGCAGGTTTGTATTAATCGAAGTATAAGGTGCAAAAACACTGGAAGGCAGGCGGATAATCGTATGAAGATTACATTCTGTCATAAGTTTTTTCTTGAGATTTACTTTAGAGTTATCACTGTTGAACAAAAGTCCATCAGGAAGAACAAGACCACAGCGTCCATTTTTTTCAAGACAATAAATAATACGTGCAACAAACAAATCTGCAGATTCGCTGGAAGCTAAATCATCTGGAAAATTCTGCAGGTCTGATTTATTGAATTCTCCACCAAAAGGCGGATTCATAAGAATACAGTTGTATTTAT
>JAEDJS010000107.1 GCA_016296205.1 Treponema sp.
GTTTTTTCAGGTTCATTACAGGCAAGTGTAATTACAGTTCCATGTTCACGACGATTTTTGTAATAAGAATCAACAGGATTCATGTTCAGGTAAACATTATCAATAGCTTCAAAACCTTTTGCATCACAAGAACGAACTCCAAAAATTACAAAATCTTCGATATCCTGTCTTGGATCTACAACTTTTACTTCTTTTCCATTGATTTCATAACTAACCATGTGTTCAGTTTTTGGAAAGAAGAAATCTTTTGCAGAACGAGTAGTTTTTAAGTTTTCTGAAAGTTTTACACCTTTTTCCCATCTTGCAAAATCTGATTTTCCAGAATTGTTATCTACAGGCAAATATAAAGGTTGTGAACCGCCAATCAATTCGAATAATGAATCAATTTTATCTTTTGTGATACTAAGCATTATTCATTACCTCCATCTTTTGATCTGTCATAAACAATTGTTGTTTCAGGATCATTTTCTTCAAATCTAAGCATAGCTGGTTTTGTTTCCATATCAGCTCCTGCCTGATAATCACCATAAATCTCATTAATATCTTTTATGAATTTTCTATTTAAAAGATACAATGGAATATTTTGTGGACATACTCTAGAACATTCACCACAATCAGTACAGCGACCTGCAACATGCCATGCACGAATTATATGGAAAAGATTTTCTTCAAAATCTGTTTCCGCAACCTTCTGAGTTGTGTAAAGTGCATTATTATCAAATACACAAGTTTCACAAGTACAAGCAGGACAAATATTTCTACATGCATTACAACGAATACAACGAGATAATTCGTTTCTCCAGAATTCAAAACGCTGTTCGCTAGTCATAGCTTCAAGTTTTGAAACTTCTTCCATACGTTTAGTATTTGGAGCAAGGTTCTCTTCAGAAGCAACATCAACACCAAGAAGTTCATCACAAGAAACATGCTTTTTGCCTGCACAAGATTCACAAGGTTCTCCACCGTCAAGTGTATCCTGACAAGGAATTCCAATTGCATAAACATCTTCTTTAGTGATGCGATTTTCTTTTAAAAGTTGTGTAAAAGAATAAGTATCGCTTGGTTTTAAGAATACCAATACAACTTCGCTAGGAATTGGAGCTTCCTGAGCATTAGGATCACGTTGCTTTGCCATTGTATTGTTCATTCTTGTTGTGCTTTTTTTGATTTCAATATCTTTTGTAATCTTTACCAGATATTTTGAAAGATTTGCCTTACAGAATTTATTGAAAACAAAATCTTTATCAAGTTCTTCAGCAGAAGTAAAAACTGCAGGAGTTACATCATCCTCAAAAAGACCTTTTTTCCAGCCAACAACTTTCTGGACTTTACCTTCTGCAAGTAAAGCTTTTGCGCGTTCAACTAATTTTTCTTGCATCGTAAATCCTCCAGTTTTCTGTTTTCACCAAGCTCTTTGATTTGCTTAACAAAATCATTCATAATTCCAGCAAATCGAACACCTTCTGCTGCAGAACACCATTCTACGCGAGTTCGTCCTTTCTCAATTCCCATAAAATCAAGCATAGAGAATAACAAAGTCATACGTCGACGTGCAAAATAGTTACCTGTTGAATAGTGACAGTCACCAGGGTGACATCCACACAAAATTACACCATCTGCACCACGTTGAAATGCACGCAAAATGAACATAGGATTCAAGCGGCAAGAACATGGAATGCGAATGATTTTAACATTTTTTGGATATTCAAGACGGTTGTTACCAGCCAGGTCTGCACCAGCGTAAGAACACCAGTTACAGCAGAAAGCAACAATTCTTGGTTCCCATTCTTTATTTTCAGCCATAATTCATTTTCTCAGACTAAAGTACTGAGTCAACCTCCGCCAAGATTTGTTTATTACTGAATCCCAAGAGATCCATAGCACCAGAAGGACAGGCAACAGTACAAGCTCCACAACCATGACACATAGCAGTATTAACTTGAGAAACATGTCTTGTGATTGTAGTTCTGTTTGGACCACGGAAATCTTTATCGATATATGTGATAGCACCATAAGGACAAACATTAGCACACTGTCCGCAACCGTTACATGCATTTTCATTTGGATTTGCAGTGCAAGGGTTATTTTTAAGTTTATCTTTAACAAGCAAACAAATTGCTTTTGCAGCAGCACCAGATGACTGAGCAACAGTTTCTGGAATATCTTTTGGACCCTGACAGCAACCTGCAAGGAAAATACCTGCTGTAGGTGATTCTACTGGACGAAGTTTTGCATGAGCTTCAAGGAAGAAGTCATTATTGTCCATAGAAGTAGTAAGCATTGTTGCAAGAGGACGAGCTGTTTTGTCAGCTTCAATAGATGCAGCCAAAACTACCATGTCAGCTTTTATGTGAACCTGTTTATTCAAAATCAAGTCTGAACCTTGAACATCCAAAGTTCCATCAGAAAGCGGAGTTACTTTTCCTACCTGACCTTTAATGTAGTGAACTCCGTACTGTTCAACTG
>JAEDJS010000007.1 GCA_016296205.1 Treponema sp.
ATTCCGGATCAGGTCCGGAATGACACCAACCATTGTCATCCTGAACTTTACCACCGTCATCCTGAACTCGTTTCAGGATCTCATCAAAAGAGATTCCGGATCAGGTCCGGAATGACACCAACCATTGTCATCCTGAATTCATTTCAGGATCTCATCAAAAGAGATTCCGGATCAGGTCCGGAATGACGTTGTGTGAAATTCCGGATCAGGTTCAGAATGACAGAGGCTTAATTCTTTTGAGACAGCCCCATTGATTCAATCTATAGATTGATTCAAGAAATGTTGAATTTAAGTCGAAAATTAAAGAACGGGCAGATTTTAAAATTTTCTCCAAAAACTCTAGAAAAAATTTGACAAATCAAAAAAACCGTAAGATAATTGTATTGTGTCTTTTTTTAAATTAGGCTGGAGTAGGTCTGTTTAAAAGATTACTCATAAAATAGAAAAAACTTTTCAGTGCAGTAAAAGGAGCAGATATGAAAAGAAAATGTTTTTTGGCTGTATTATTGATTATTGCAGCTTGTTCTGGCGCTTTTGCTAAGTCGGTTACTAAGCGTTCAATTGGTGACAAAAACAGCTGGCAGGAATCTTTCGACATCAATGACAAGAAAGATGGCAAGTATAATGTTATTGTTACTGCAAAAGACAAGGCTGGTAACGAAACAGTTGCAGGTCCGTTTAATATCAAAATTGATGAAAACAGCGACAAGCCGATTATTGGTATAACAAACCCAATAGAGAACATGCGAGTTCCAGGCAACCTTAACATTGTTGGTACATGTATTGATGATGACAGTGTTGATCATGTAAACCTTATTCTTGACGGCAACAATGACGACGTTAAAGTTGCAGAAGGAAAAGAATTCTGGTCATATTATCTTGATACAAATTCCCTTGTTGAAGGTCCTCATACAATCGAAGCCTGGGGTGTTGATGTAAACGGTAAGCCTAGTGATCATAAAAAAATTACATGGCAGCTGGACCGTCGTGCTCCAATTACAGAAATTTCAAATATCGGAATGGGTACTCTTGTTTCCGGAAAAATTAAACTTGAAGGTTTTGTAAAAGACGGTAACGGAATCAAAAAGCTTGAATATTCTGTAGACGGTGGAAATTATTACACCGAACTCAGCCTTAAAGAACAGAAGCTTAAAACTCCAGATGAAAATGGATGTAATTCATATTACTATTTTAGTATTCCTATTGATACTTTGCGCACTCCAGATGGTCCTGCTGTATGTTGGATTAAAGCAACTGATATGGCAGGCACTGTTGGATTGAATTCATTCCTCTATTTTATTGATAATACTAAACCGGAAGTTAAAATCGTTTATCCAACTCCAGAAGATCAGGTAAACGGTACAGCAACAATTGCCGGTTATGCAAAAGATACAATCGGTATTGAATCCCTCACCTGGAAATTTGGTAAAGAAGAAGGTGAATTTGAACTCATCGCCGGAAACCCATACTTTGTAAAAGAAGTTAATCTTGCTGGCCTTAACGGAAAACAGACTTTCACTGTAACTGCAAAAGACATTGCCGGAAACATTGTTTCAAGTTCATGTGTTATAAATGTAGTTCCTGGAAGTGATGCTCCTGTTGCAACAATTATTAGCCCGGTTGCAGGAAGTTCAATTGCTGGCCGTGCAGGTGCCCTTACAGTTCGTGGTGTTGCAAAAGACGACGACGGTATTGCAAAAGTAACAGTTCAGCTTGATAACGGCGCAACAAAAGAAGTAGAAAGCAAAGGTCCTTTCTGTGTAACATTTGAAGATGCAGTATCTTATGGCCCTCATATTATTTCTGTATTTGCAACAGACATTAATGGAACAAAGGGTCCAAAAACCACAGTAGCAGTTAACGGGGAAGGTGGAGCTCCTGCTTTTGGAAAAGCTTTGGTTAATGGAAGTGAATTCTACAATGGAATGGAACTTGATCCGGAAACAAATCCAAAATATACAGTAAGTGCAAACAGTGCTCTCGGTCTTAATGCTCTTTCTTATGAAGTAATTTGGAGCAAAGGTAAAGTAACAGGTGAAGCTGTTGTTGCTCCAGGTGCAAAATCTGCAATTATGGAAGTTCCTCTTAATACAGATGAAATTCCATACGGAATCAGTGTTCTTAAAGTAACTGCAGAAGATACAGCGGGAAATACAAGTCAGCACAGTGCTCTTATCAAACTTAAAAACCTTTCACGGGTTTATCCAAAACCAGCATCATACGTTGAAGGTACTTTTGAAGGTGAAATGACCGGAAAGATTATAGACATCAACGGTGCAGAATATAAAGATGCAATGACTGTTGAATTGAACAGAGCAGACAACACATCTGCTTTGGCTCAGGTTACAGTTGCAGAACCAGTTGTAGGCATTGTATGGTCAATTTCTAACGAAAAGGGAAACATCATTAGTCAGGGTAAACTTGATGCTAAAAAAGATGTTATTCCTGGCGAAGAAGAAGGGGTTTACGAATTTGCTGTTCCTCTTAAAAATATGCCGGCCGGTATTGCTGTTATTAAAGCCAGTGTTTCAACAGCAAATTCAAAAGGTGATATTACTGGTGTAATTTGTGTAGTACGGGAAAACAAATCTGTATCGCCAGAAGATGATAAAAAAATTTACTGGGGCTATGGACCTGGTGTAAAACTTAGCGGAAATAAATATTTATTTGAAAACGGTGCTGTAATGGTTGGTTATGCCAACAGAATGGATGGCGATGTAACAGTAACTTCTTCTAATCCTTCGGTAAAAGCTTTAGCAGAAGGAAATCTTATTAAACTCACTTTGGAAAAAGATGGTGAATTCTCAGATGTTGTAATCAGTGCAGTAGACAAGAGCGGTAACCGTTATACTTCTCCAAGACTTACTCTTGCAGTAAACAATGACTGGCCGGTTGTAACAATCAACAGTCCAAAGAATACAAGCTTTGTTAAGAATTCATTGAATGTTTCAGGTTCAATTAGTGCTGGCAGCGGAATTAAAACTCTTGAATACTCAATGGACAACGGCGAAACATGGAAGCATCTTCCACAGAGATCAGGAGTGTTTGCAATTTCAGAAAATATTTCTTCGTATGAAGAAGGTGGAATTCCTCTTGATATCCGCGTAGTTGATACTCAGGATAAGGAATCTGTTTATAGCGCAATTTATGTAAAAGATACAGTTGCCCCAGAAGTTAAACTTGTTATTCCAGAAGAGGGAGACATTATTAATGGTGAAAACGTAATGGCATTCCTTGTTAAAGATGACGGTTCTTATCCAACCTTGCAGTACGCAAAATCAAGTGGATCTCCTTGGGTAGACTTTGACCATTCATCAATGCCAAATAAAGTTATTGGTGGGGCAGATTTACCGTTGAGCAACAATATGGTATTCCGAGCAACAGATGCTGCTGGAAACGTAACAACTCTGGAATCAAAGGATCTGGGAATTTCCATTAATTCTGAAAGTGACCTTCCACGTTCAGAAATTCACCTTCCACTGGAAAACGAAGTAATCACAAGAGACTTTGTAATCTCCGGCGTTATTTACGACGACGACGGTGCAAGTAAAATCTACTATAAAATTGATAACGGCGATTATGTTTCACTTGATGAATACAGCACAAGCTTTATGATTAACGTTCCACTTTCTGCAATGACAGATAATGAACATACAGTTTATATCTATTCAGAAGACAGAAACGGCGTTAAAGGTAAAGTAACTTCAAGGAAATTCAGAATCTCTCTTAACGAACCAAAAGGTACAATCGACAGTCCTACAATCAGCGAAACAATTAAAGGAACAAGAAAAATTGTTGGTACTGCATACGATGAAAACGGAATTGACCGCATCGAAGTTTCTCTTGATAACGGGGAAACATACAATATTGCAACAGGTCAGAAAAACTGGGAATATACATTTGATACTCACGCATTGCAGGACGGAACACATGTTGTATTCGTTCGCATCTGGGATAAATATGGAATCACTGGTGTATATTCAACTTTGATTAACATAGACAATACTAATCCGGAAATTTCACTTGAACTTCCTCTTGACGATTCAAAGACAACTAGAAACCTGTTCTTCTCTGGTCGTACAACAGATAATATTGGTCTTACAAAGCTTTACATTACAGTTCGTTCACTTTCGGGAAAACCTGTTCCAGACAGACTTAGCCGCATTGAACTTACTGCAGACAAAATTATCAGTCAGGTAGTTGATATTTCTTCACTTGATAACGGATTCTACAACATTGAACTTACTGGTGAAGATGCTGCCGGAAATATTACAAGATGTAGCCGCAATATTCAGCTTGATAAAAACAAACCTCTTACAACAGTTGATTTGATTTATCCTTTGAATGGTGAAGTTGTAACTGGTGTATTCAATATTTTTGGTAAACTGGAAAGTGAAGAAGACAAAGTTACGGAGGTTGAACTTCTTGTAGACGGAAAGAAACTGGAAGTTGAAGGTGAAGCATTTGCATCAGTAGTTCCAACAATCAACAACTACTTTAAGTTCCACCTTGATCCAACATGGCTGGAACCTGGTAAACATTCTTACAAAGCAGTTGCAACAACAGAAAGTGGAAAGAAAATTACAAGCCGTGAACAGGAGCTTGTTTATAAAACAACAGGTCCATGGGTAACTTTGGATAACTTTGATTATGGTAACTATGCTAGTAACCGTCCACTTATTAAGGGTAATGCAGGTTATTCTTTAAGCGATGATGAAGTTGCTGCAATGAAAGATAAGACAACATCTAAAGAAAAACGTGCTGCAATTGAAGCAATGAGTGTTGCCCGTGTATACATGAGTTTTGACAATGGTAAAACTTATTCTCCTGTATCAAAGATTAACAAAGGTAAGTGGGAATACAGAATTGAAGATGAAGACATTGACGCCGGATATTACTTCGTTCTGATTAAGGCAGAAATGAAGAATGGTGAAAAGGCTGTAACAAGAACATTGTTCCAGATTGACCATACAAATCCTTCAATTAATTTGATTAGCCCTGGTGAAGGCGGACGTTATAATCAGGAATTGCAGTTTGCCGGTCTTACCAGCGATGATGTTGCTCTCAATGATGTTCAGCTTATACTTAGAAGCGGAGACAAAAACAGTTATGGTGTTCCTAAGTTTATTCAGGGACTTTATCTTGACGGAACATTCTGGGGTGCTTCTTTGTATAGTGCCGGTATTGGTCTTACAGCATTTGATAACGCAGTAAAGATTCAGGGAAGCTATGGTCAGTTTACACAGAGTCAGCGTGATGCTGTTTACGGATTCCTGGATAAAATTCCACTTTATGGCGGAATCTTTGACAAGCTCCACGCTGGTTCATCTGGTTACCGCTTTGGTGGAGACATTATCAGTGGTAAGATTATTGCACAGCTTGGTTATCTCCCATTCAGATATTTGTTTGGCCGTGACTTTGACTGGCTTAGCGCAACTTTGAGTATTGGTGCAAACTTCTCATGGTTCAGCAAGTCTGGTGCAACTGATGAAAACGGTGAACAGGTTTCTCAGATTATTTCCAGCGTTCTTGCTCAGATTGAATTCCCACGAATTACTTTCAAGAATGCTCCATGCTTTAAGACTTGGGCAATTTACTACGAACCAAACTTGTGGTTTATTCCATCCGACGTTGCAAGTTCAGATGCAAAAGGTGTGGTATTCACATTCAGTATTGGTGGCCGTGTAAACCTTTTCTAAGCAAAAATAAATCGATAATTTAAAATAATAAAAGCGTTGCAGATGATTATTCTTCTGCAACGCTTTTACCGTTCAATAACCATATTATAAAAAGTTTTTATAAAATATTTGTTGTTTGTTTTTGGAGGAGTAAATGAACAAGAGTCTGTTGTTCACCTTTTTTGTTTTAATTCAATTATTTGTTTTAAATTTATTTAGCTCTTGCGATGTTGGGCTTGGCCCTAAAGTTGATGTTGAGCGCCCAAAAGTTCAGGTAAGTTATCCGCCGGTAGGAAGTATTATCCGCAGTGAATTCTTAATGACAGGTGCTTTTACTGATGATATTGGCTGTGAAAAAGTTGATGTAAAAATTATCAATGCTCAGAATCCAGAAGCTCAGGATGTTACACTTAAAGCAGAAATTCTTTCAAATGGCAAAAAGGGAACATGGCAATGTAAAATCAATACACTAGATTTTAGCGACGGTTCTTATTCAATTGAAGTAGTTGCCTATGATAAATCAAATGGCGCCAGTGATCCAAGCAGAGTGAATTATGATTTTGACAACACTGCTCCAGTTTTTATTATTGAGCAGCCGGCCAGCAATGATGTATCTACGGACTTTGGAAGTCAGTTTAAAGTTTCTGGAACAATTGTAGATGAACATTCAATTCCTGAAATGACAGTTGATATTCTTAACGATTCTCCAGCTTTGATTAAGCAGTTAAGAGCTGTTGATGTAGAAGTTAACGGCGGAACAAATGTTACTTTTGCAAAAGTTGGCTCTGATGAGACACTGGATAAAAATTATAAAGATATTTATGACGTTTCAGCAGGTGGAACTCAGCAGCGTTATTGTACTGTTTATGTTTCTGATAATGCACGAATTTACAGCAATCCAAAAGAAAAAGTAAACAATTCGGAAGGAAATAAAACAACAGAAGTGTATACTTACGAAAAAGTTTACTCAGACTTAATGGGAGCAAAAAGTAAATATCAGATTGAGGCTTCTGAAATAATGAAAATTATAAATGGAACTTACAGCGGAAAATTTGATCCGGAAGAAATTTTAGAAGTTCTTAACAGTGCAAAAATTGATACAAAAAAAGATTATCTTCAGTTTACTCTTAATCAGAATGCAAGCCCAAAATACAGCTTCATGGGATATGGTTTTGAAGGTGACACATCCAATATTTCTACAAAAGCTACAAAAGGTGGTAAGGTAACATTCCAGGTTCAGGCCGGGTTGAATGGAACTTTGTTTAATCCAAAAAATGCAAAGGTTTATTTGTTCGGGCCATTCTCTGCAATTGATGTAAGTGGTCAGAATTTTGTAAGCGATTTGCTGAATAATGTTCCTAAGAAATTTGAAGAATATGCAAAATTTACTGATGCAGAAAAAGAAATTATTGATGTAGAAAATACTCAGGGGTGGATTCTTTACGACGGGTTAAAAGACTATAAAGGTTCAACAACTGAAATTTTTACTCAGGCAATTACACTTCCTGATGTTATTACTCTTGGTAAAATTTATATTCTTGCTGCAACAGGCTTCGATTCTGACGGATTTGAATTTGAATGTGACGGACAGTTTGCTTTTATTGGAGAAAGTGCTGGTGAAAAACCAACTGCATTATTTACTTCTCCACTTAATGATCAGAATATTCCTGAGTTTGATACAATTAAAATTTCTGGAAATTCCACAAGTACACAGAATCAAATTAAGGAAGTTTTTGTAACAGCAAATGTTCAGGATCTTGCCAATGGTGTTGAATGTGGAACAATTAAAGGAAAAGCAGAACTTAAATATACAACCGAAGATAAGAAAAAATGTGACTGGGAAATTGATTTAACAAATCCTGCTCTGCTGCAGGAACCTGTTAATGGCCAGAAAATTCTTCCGGGAGAAAATTGTTATTACCGTTTTGATGTAAGCGTAAAAGTTACAGATAGTATTGGAGGCGATAATATAATCAACAGAACTTTCTATATTGACTCAAAAGATCCTGTTATTAATTTTAAAAGCGTTCTCCCTGTAGTGGAATCTGACGGTGAAGAATTAATTAACGGAACAGTTACCTACAGTGCCAATGTCAGTGAAAATAATTTAAAGAAGGTTACACTTGAAGTATCTGATGGAGCAACAACAAAAGTAGTAGAAAGAACAAGCTCAGATATTACAGAACAGATTAAAACATATCTTTACGAAGATGGAACAGATTTATCATTTACGCTGACTGCATTTGATGAAGCCGGTAATAAATCAACTTCTGTAAAGAAGTATAAAATTTCCCAGAAGTCAAATAAACCTGTGCTGAATGGAAGCTCGGCAATTCAGAATTTATCTTTTGACTCAATTACAAACGGTTCAAACTTATTTGATAACATTAACAACAATAAAATAACTGGAACAATTTCTGATGATGATGGAATTAAAAGTGTTTCTGTTACTGCAAAGAAAAATGACGGCACTTTAATTGGTCCTTCTGAACTGGCAACTTATGGCCTTGATTCAAATCCAAAAAATTATCAGATTAAAAATCCTAACGCTCCATTCAGTCTATCTTATGAACTGCCGGCTAAAGAAGGTAAGTACACAATTGAAATTTCTGCTACCGATATTTCTGTTGATGAAGAAGATATTAATGATGCAGAAAAGTTGAATAGAAAAAATGTGTGGAGTTACAATGTTGCAGTTGATGCAAACTATCCGGAATTAACTTTTACTACTGCTAATAAGAGCAAAACTGGTTCCAATAAAGCCAAGGAAGTTGAAGGAGTTGCAAAAGATTCTAATGGAATTACAAGCATCAAAAGATTTGTTCTTGGAGACGATGGAAAAATCACTGGCCCGGCAGAAACAAAATGGGTAAGTGGAGAAGATGGAAATTCCATTTCCTATGATTCGGCAACAGGTGTATGGAAAGATAAATTAAGCGCAGAAGTTATTGGTGCAAAAGATGGTGTGCGCCGTTATGTTGTAAGCGATATTTACGGTAAAGAAACAAGTGCAGATTTTATTTTCTATGTTGATGCAACTCGTCCAACTTATGAAGTTACTAATCCAGTTGCAAAAACAGAAGCTTTTGTAAATGGAAAAAAACAGTATACAATCGTTGGTAAAGCTACAGACAACGAAAGTTATGCATTTGCCGGAATGAAATATCTTATTCTTAAAACAGCAGAAACTCCATCACTTAAAGAGGATACTGTTGGCGGCGTTAAAAGTAATGTTTATGATCTTTCTAAAGGAAATTGGAAGGATGCAAATCTTTCTAACAGTAACAGCGAAATAAAAATTGATGGCGTTACTCATTTCCAATATGAGTTTAAATGCATTATTAGTGAAGAAGATTTTGCCGCTCTGGGAGAAGGAACATATAATGTTTATTTTGCTGCCCTTGATGCTGCTTCAAATCAGAGTCTTCCTGATGATAACTCTTATGCAGTTATTACAATCGATTTAAATAATCCTGAGATAACTGTTGGTGGTTCAATTTCTGATAGTTACAATACAATTCCTACATTAACCGGAACAATTCAGGAAGCTTATCTAAAAGAATTTAAAGTCCGCTATAAGGTTGGAAACGAAACAGAAGCTGTTGTTCCTTTAATTCCTGTAGATAATAACTGGTCATGGAAGCTTCCAAAGGCTGGAAATTATACAAAGATTGTTTTTGAAGCAGAAGATAAGGTTGGCAATGTTACCACAACAAGTCAGTATTCAACTATTGTTGATAATTCCAAACCTGAATTTGTAAACACAGCAGCTTCAAGTCCATTAGACAGTTACAGTAGAAACAGTACTCAGACATTAAAAGTTTGGGTTGGTGATTCTGGAAAGGATGGAAAAATTTATTCAAGTGGAATTGCCAGCGTAGAGTATAAACTGGGAAATGGAAGCTGGACTGCAATGGATCAGAGTGGAACTACAAATGCTGACGGAACAAAAAATTCAGCAGGCTTCTACAGAATCTTTAGCAGCACAATCGACATGGTAAATGGAATTAACTTAGTTAGTTTCAGGGCAACAGACAATGCTTCCAATACAGCAAATTTTGGTACTGTTGTATATAAAATAGACACTGTTGAACCAACTCTTTCTTCTTTTGCATTAGTTGGCAACAACACAAATAAAGTTAATTCTTCTCTTGAAAATCAAAATGTTGTTTTGAATTATTCAGACGGTAATGGAGATGTTAGCGGCGTTTTGAATTTAACTATTAAGAAGGGCGGTTCATCAGTTGTTACTAAAGAAGTTGCAAAGGATTCAACTACTTCAACTGAATCAATTCCTAGAGAAAAATTTGCAGAAGGAATGAACGTGTTTACTGCAACAGTTACTGATAATGCCGGAAACGTAAGCGCCGAAAAACAGATTCAAGTTGAAGCAGATTTTACTGCTCCTTTAACAGAAATTATAAGCCATGCAAAAGGCTCAGTTGTAAATAAGAAGATTACTTTGGAAGGAACTGCCAGTGATGCAAACGGAATTGACACAACTTCTTCGCCGGTTCTTTATATTTCTACTAATGGAACTTCATGGTCTGAAGCAACAAGCGGAACTGCAAAATGGGTTACAACTGCTTCTCCATACAAATGGGAAATCAAGGATTTTAATACTGAAGGCCTTACCGATAAATCAACATATTATATTGCTGTTGTAGTTAAGGACACTTACGGAAATGTTTCTGTTAAACAAAATGATTTTACTCTTGCTGTAAATCAGAACAGTGACAGACCTTCCATCCGGTTTAGTAATGTTAAAACAGCTGGTTCATTTATCAGTTCAACAAACAAAACAATTTACGGTACTATAGAAGATGATGATGGTCTTGTCCAAGAATTGTGGG
Organism: Treponema sp.; assembly: GCA_016296205.1. Classification (GTDB taxonomy): domain Bacteria; phylum Spirochaetota; class Spirochaetia; order Treponematales; family Treponemataceae; genus Treponema_D. The sequence goes on from JAEDJS010000007.1 coordinate 10,532, forward strand.
CAACAACAGTTGAATCAGAATCCTTGACTGCTCCGTCGGGAAGTGGTTCAGAAAAGTGGTTTAAGATTTCGGGCAATACTTCAAGCTTTAGTCATCAGTTCTCTGGTAATGAAGGTGAAGGTGATTTAAATCTTTATTTCTATGTAAAAGATAAAAACGGCGGAGAATTCTTTACAAAGAATTCCAATGAGCTTCTGCGCCCTATTGTAAAAAGTGAAGTTGATGGTCTTTCTATTTATACAGCAACTCCACTGGGTCTTAAAGTTGACGTTGTTCTGCCAGCCGTAAAACTTTTTGTAGCCCATAAAAATATTGCAAGTAATTATGCCAGCGGTGCAAGTATTTTTGGTGGCAACCAGAACAAGATGTATCTCAAGGCTGTGGTTACAGAAAATGTTGCAATGGAAACAGTTAATCCAATAAGCATAGCCGGCTACTCTGGTGAATTTAACCAGATAGGAGAAGTTGAATTTGATGAAGTTGATAAAACTTATACTTATGTTTTTGGACCAATTGATGTAACAAAAGAAAATGGTTTTGATGCAGAAGCTGGTTCAACATTGTTAACTGTTACTGCAAAAGATGCGGCTGGTCAGGAAGGAGTGGGAGTAATCAGCATTAGTGTTGATAACGATGCCCCTTACGTAAAAATTATTTCTCCAACTTCAAGCTTGAGTGATGCTGTAGTTGGTGCTACAAAAATAAAAGGTGTTTCAAGTGATGCCGGTGCAGGTATTAGTGAAATTTATTATACAATTCCAACTGTTTCTCAAAAATCAGTTTTAGATACAATGACTGATTCAGAGGTTTCTAATTATGCTGTTGGTGAAGAATGGACAGAACTTAGCAGAGGTTCCACATGGGAAATTGAATTTGCATCAGGTGATCCAAATGAAAAAGAAAGTATTTTGCATTATGCTAATTCAACTTATGCAGAATCTATTGGAGAAAACATCTGGAAAGTTCCTGTATATTTCTTTGCAAGAGACAGTGTTGGAAATTCAATAATCAATAAATCTCAGTATGTTATTGCAGACGGTGACAGTGGTAAGCCAAAAGCATGGATTATTTATCCGGAAACTGGAAGTACTACAAGTGATACTCTTGTAATTTATGGTGGAGCCAGTGATAACATTTCTGTTTCTGAAGTTCAGGTTCAGCTTGATGTAAATGGTGACGGTGCATTTGACGCTTCAGATTATGCTCTCCTTAAGGGGAATACAAGTCCGGTTGTACCTTCACTTGTAGAAGGAAATTCTTCTTCATGGTTTATTTCTGCCAGTGGAACAAACAGCTGGAAGCTTACTGTAGACACAACACAGATTGGTGATCAGAATACACTTGGAATAAGAGTGCGTTCTTATGATAATGAAAGCAATACTCGTGAATGGTCTTCTCCAGTTACTGTAACAATAAACAATTCTGTTCCAGTAATTCAGAATTTAAAACTTGTAAAATATTCAGATCAGAACAAAACAGATAAACTGGTTGAACGTGAATACATCAGCGGAATGTATATTAACGGTGGTACATGGTATCTGGAAGGTTCTGTAAAAGCAACTGGAAAAATTGATACAATCACTTTGTCTACTCAGAAGAGCATTGCAGAAACATTTGTTCCGCTTGATTACAATTATATTTCGGCAGGAAATGAAACTGATTACAACTTTAGTGTACCAGTTAATACTGCTGTTGCAGGCTCGGTTTATTCAACTTTGACTGTAATGGATAAAAATTCAATTCCAAAATCAACAACAGAAAATATTAAATTCAATATTGATATTGTTGCTCCAGCCTTCTACAATATTTCGGGAAGTCAGACACGTGCTCCTGGAGAAGCATTGAGAGTTACAAGTCTTGGCAATAATCTTGCTGATAATTCTTTGGAAACAAACCAGACAGTTCAGAATAATAATAACTGTTTTACATTCGGCGATAACATTGTTGAAAGTGGCAGTGGTATTAAAGCTGTTGTCTTCTATTTTGTAAGACGGGAAAAATCAGGTGCATCAACAACAAATGCAGCTGATGTAATTTATGCTCCAGTATTTGAAGATGCAAAATTCAATCTGTCCAAAATTGCTGCAAATGGAAAAGTTTCTATTAATGGTGACGGACTTGCAGTTTACAGTTGTAAAGCAATTTCCCGTTCGAGTGAAAATGAGTTTGCACTTTCTACTGCTGGTTTGCCTGAACATCTTCTGCAGGTTGGCGGACTTGTTAGAATTGGCGGCCAATATTCTGTTATTAGCAGCGTAAGTGGCGGATCTGTAACATTCAGTCCTGGAATTGCAGTGGATTATACTAATATTGATGTGATTGTTGGAAATGTTGTTGATCACAATTTAAGTGAAAACTGGTCTGATGATTTTAACTCAATTGTGAATGATGATGGAGACGGCGTAGTTGAATATCTTTACTCTGTTGGTCAAACTTATACATGGCAGGCAAGTATTAAGAGCCAGAATATTCCGGATGGACCTGTTGAACTTCATGTAGTTGCAATTGATGAAGCTGGAAATATTTCCAATGGTTATGTGAATTCCTTTGTTTCAAATAACAGACCAAGAATTGCAAAAGTTCTCCTTGGAACTGATTTGAATGGCGATGGAAAATTTGCTTATAATGCAGACTCACATCCTGTAACAAGTCTTGATGAAGAAAAATCAACTTCTGATGGAAAAGCCTTTGGTGAATTTAATTATTATAGTGCAATCAATAAACAGAATGGAAAAGCACAGAGTCTTGTTACAATTAAATCCGGGAATTTTAAAATCAAGGATAAGCTTGTTGTAATTCCAGAATTTGTTGGCGGAAACAAGAACTTAATGTACAATATGCAGAATGTTCAGATTTCTAAGCCAACTGCAAAGAGTGTTAAGACTCTTAAAGCTATGAATTCAAAATCAAGTTTAACTTCAACTTATATTCTGAATACTGGTTCAAAAAATATTGGTGATCAGATTACAGCTTTTGGTGGAGTTCAACTTGAAAATTCTAACTTTACAGCAAACGGCAGCAAAACTCTTGGTTTTACTTTCTGGGATCAGACTCTGGAAACAGTTCAAGGTGTAGACAGCCAGTGGGCAATTTTAAATATTCCGGTTTCCATTCAAATAAATGACGAAGCATCTCCTTCTACTGTTGTTTCTCCATTGTACTGGAATTCAAAAGAAGATAATTCTGTTGTTTACCAAAATGGTTATCCTCAGGGACATGTGGAACTTGGTGAAGACTGGAAAAAATCAACTGGATATTCTTCAATTGGAGTTGCTGCATTAAAAGATAATGATGATAAAGTTTCTGGTAAAATTAAATTTACTGGAACATCTTCTGACGAAAAGCGACTAACTTCTATCACTGCTTCATTTGCCGGATTTAAAAATACTGCAACTGTAAATTATTCAAATGGTGCATGGGGAACTCCATCTTATACTAATAATGATAACGAGGCTTTCCAGTTCCAGATTCTTTCAAATGAAATTTCTCAGGAAGGACATTTTGTTAAATGGCAGCTTACAGTTGATACAGAAAAAGTAGAAGGTGTAGCATCTACTGATAAAGTTCTTACAGTAACTGCAAAAGACGGTGCTGTTTCTCCTCATTCTGGAAAAGGAACTTACAAGGTTGATATTGTTCCATACATTACAACAATCTGGACTCCATTTAGTGAATACAACAGAGCAGTTCCAAGTTTGTATGCCCGAAGTGCAACTGGTAGATATCCGGTTAGAGAAGGAGAAGAAATTACTGTTTACGGATGGAACTTTAACAACAATCCTTCACTTATGCTGGGATTAGTTGAAGTAAACCAGTCTATTTCTGAAAATACAAATGAAAATGTTAAGAGCGGAACTTATGGCCTTACAGTTACAAGTTTCCCATCCAAGGCAAGTAATAGTATGGAAGTAAAAGTTAATTCAATTCCTTCTATAAACAATTATAACTTTAACGACTCCTGCGGAACATTCACCGGTGATGATACATCAAATGAAAATCACTACAACATGCAGCCAAACGGATTGAACAACAACAATTTAAATGACGACGTTGCAGTTGATGTATGGGAATTTAAAAATGCCGCAGAACCAGTTGGAAGTGGCGCAAGATATGCTCACATGAAAGTTAGTCCAACAGGTACAATTGGATTCAGCTTTAAAAATGCCATCGGTTATTTTAACATGCCTGGTTACATGTACGAAGCTTCTGGTACTGGCGGAGTAATTCTTTTGTTGGACAAAGGAACAATCACTGCCACAGATAAGGATGGTAAAGGTTCGTTTACAGCAAAGAGCATACACTACTGGTCAGGTTCAAAAGAATATACAACATGGCCTGGAAAAAATATTACAGCTTTAACTTCTTACATATATAACGATACTTCTTATTATGCAATTAAAGTTCCTGGAATCTCTGCTTTAAAGTATATTCTTACAGACGGTGTAAATAACGGCAAACAGACAGAGAATAAATCAGAAATTACATCTTCGGGAATCTGGTTGTACAGTTCAACAAGCAAGAGTGCTTCAAGACTTGCTGATTACCCTACAAGCGTAATTGATACAAGCACTGTTATGAGCCAGACAAGATTTGGTTCTAACTTTGGCGGCTTTAACCATAACAATTTCTGTTTTGACGCAAATGGAATGTCTTACGGAGTTGCTCAATGTTCTGATACTTCCGGAAAGCAGGGAATTAGTGCAAACCTTCAGTTCTTTAGCAGACAGACAGGAAGTAATTCAACTAATAACAGTGAAGATTTGAACTTTAACTATTTGAATGTAACAAATGCAAGACGAATTGAAAGTACTTCTTATGTAACAGACAGTAAAGAAGTTTATACAGATGAAGACCGCTGCCAGAATCCATCAATGGCAAGTTATGTAGATGGATCTAACACTTATATTTACATGGCTTACTATGATCACGCTTACAACAAAATTAAATTCCGTGTTGGTGCTGTTTATGGAGAAGGTAGAGAAAATGCAAATAAAATTGGTTTGGGATTAAAAGACCTGGCCGGCAGAACAAATGGTGCTGGTGGAAGTGAAGATACAAATAAAATTGGGTCATCAAAGCATCCTGTATTTGATTCAACTTCTGATTCATACAAAGGCGATTCAACTTACGACGATATTAGTGCTTACCACTTTGTTAAGAACTTAAACGGAAGTTATGGCACAAGTAAATATGTTTCTGTTGCAAGCTTAAATGACGGTACTGCTGTTGTTGTATGGTTTGATGGAAACGGAAAACTTTTGATGTCTTACAACTCATTTGCAAATGTATTAACTTCAGATATGCCGGGCTGGACAACTCGTGTGCTTTCTACAAATGGTGGTGCTCATGTTAATGTTGCAGTTGATGCAGATAATGGTTTGCATTTTGCATATTCAAGCAACATGGGTTCAGATTTGTATTACGGTTATTTGTCTTCTGTAACTGGTGCAATGAATGAAATCCTTGTTGATGCTTACGACAATGTTGGAACTTACTGTACAATTGATGTTGGACGTGAGAGTTTAAGTGGAAACTGGATTCCATATATCAGTTACAAGAGAGACGGTTCAAGTACAAGTACAAAAGTTGCATATCCTGTAAAATTTAATCCTAATGGAATCCCAATGGATGGTGCTTACAATAACGGACTGTTTACTGGCAACTGGAACGTTAGTACAATCCCATGCCAAGTTGATCCTTCAACAGATGAAGTAATTAGCGTTGGATTAAAGAAGAGCTGGACAACAGGTGTAATTTCTGCATTCACCACGGGAACAGATGACTTTGGATACAATCCTGGCGGTTCTTACACAATCTGCAATAGTTCAGTGATTTACGGAAATGGAACTTCAAACCCAGTTATTGGCTATGCAGGTCAAAACGGTAATGTAATTATGGCACAGAAAAAGTAATCATAATTATAAATTGAATGATTAATACTAGCCCTTATGAGCAATAAAACAACTGTTCATAAGGGTGTTTTATTTTTTGTTAAAAAAAAGTAAAATAGATTTATGGAAAACGAAAATTTTGTTCTGCCCAATACAGAACAGACTGTGAACACAATTATTTCCGGTATCTCAAAATTTTTTGTAGTTTTTGCAAATGTATTCAACGGAATTTATTTTGCTTACACTATAGTTCGTTTTTTTATGTGGAAGAATTTTCTTCTGCTCAATATTATTCTCTGCACAGTGTCGGCAATTATTTTTGTATATACACTCCTTGAATCCTTTTTAAAAATCAGTTTTCCAAAAAATCTAAATTTTATTCTGCAGATTTTTAAACGCATTGTCTGTTTTGCAATTACAGTTGTTGTGTTTGCAGGATTATTTGAAACTTCTACAAATCTGCTCCCTTACAAAATTCTGTTCTGCGTTGGCTGTTTATTGGGGTGGCTTATTACTGTTTGCGGTGATATATTTAATGCAACAATTCCAAAATGGGCCGACGAAATATTTGAAAGTTTTAAACAGGATATAGAGATGAAGGGATTGATGGACAGAAGTTTATCTCAGGTAAAAAAAGCTGTTCTTAATCCAGAAAAGGGCGGCAAAAAAGCAGTTAAAGGATCTGTTTTTTTAGGCGGAACATTCGCCTTGAGAATGTTAAGAAAATTAATTCACAGGTAGAATAAATTTTATGAAAGCAAAGAAACAATTATTTGGAACAACTTCCTGGGGGCAGAGAGTAAATTTATTTACGCTGGAAAATAAATTTATAAGCGCAAGTTTTTCCGAATATGGTGCAGCTGTAACAAGTTTAGGAATAAAAAACAATTTGGGTGAAGTCTCTGATGTGGTTCTTGGTTTTTCTACCCTTCAAGGCTACGTTGATAACTGGGGCAGTTTTGGTTCAATGGTTGGACCTTATGCAAACCGAATTGGTGGCGGGTGTTTTGAATTAGATAATAAAATTTATCAGCTTCAGAAAAATGAAAAAGGAAATACACTTCACGGAGGTTTCCCAGGATTCGATAAAAGAAACTGGAGAGGAAAATTAATCTGCACTTTAAATGGACCGGCCGTTCAATTCACTTTAAAATTAAAAGATGGTGAACACGGATTTCCAGGCAATAGAAAAATTACGGTGAGATATTCAATTCAACATAACAAACTTTACTGTGAATATTTTTGCACAACAGATAAACCAACAGTAATTAGTTTAACAAATCACAGTTATTTTAATCTTGCAGGTTTTGGGGAAGTAAAAAATCATTTGTGTAAATTTGAATGTTCAAAATATCTGGAGGTTGATCAGAATCTTGTTCCAACTGGTAAACTCCTGGATGTAAAAAATACTGCCTTTGATTTTACAAATGAAAAATCTGTTGGAAAAGATTTACCGTTGCAGAATAATGGTTTTGACAATTTTATGGTGATTGATTCTTTTGATAATTCAACAAAACTTGCGGCAACTGTAACGGAACCAAAAAGCGGCAGAGTAATGAAGGTTTATACCAATCAGCCTGGATTCCAGTTCTATACTGCAAATTATATTGGCGGCGTTAGGGGAAAATTTGGAATTCGTTATAATCAGAATGACGGACTTTGCATTGAAACAAGTAATTATCCCGATGCCCCTAATAAAAAACAATTCCCCACAAGCGTTCTTCGCCCTGGGGAAAAGTATTTTAGTCAGACAATTTTTGAGTTTATAAATCAGTAGTTCAGTAAATTACACAAACAGACTGCTTTGGAACTCTTCCGGAAAGTATTCCATCTTTTACAGTGAACTTTGCACCGTGAGCTTTGTCTACATAAACTCCATCCGGCATTTGTGATTCATATTTGAACATAACAGCTTTTTCTTCCATGTTTACTAGAAGTGTTCCTTTTGTTCCTCTTTCTAAAACAAGAGTTGAATTTGAATATGGATTTAAGAAGTTTTCATCTTCGCCAAGACATGCTTTACGAAGTCCGTGAACTGCAACAATTTCCGGATTAAAGAATTCATTGTTACCCATTGAACCGATTTTTGTTTTGCCCGGGAACTGTGTAGCTTCTTCTCCCTGTGGTCTGTTAAAGAAAAGTGGAGTGCCGTATTTTCTGGCCGCAAGAATTGAATATCCAACTCTTAACTGGAAGTTTGTAAATTTTGCACTTTCACCCTTGTTGGCATAAGTGTCGTGGCTTTCTATCCATGTAACAAGTCTGTCTGGAGCGGCAGGGTTTTTGTAATCGTAAACTCTTGGACCAGAAAGATTTGCAAGTCTTACAGCCAGTCTTAAATCTCCACCATAAGTGCTAGATGTAACCCGCATAATCTTAGCATAGTCGTTTATTCTGTCTCCGCTACCCTGTAATACTTCACCATATTCAAAAAGGTTTTCTGCATTATGAAGCATTTTTCCGTCAATTGATTTTGAACCAGTAAAGATTGGCCAGAAATCATTTTCTTTTGATTTTGGATCCAGAGGGTCGCCAGGAAGACCAATATGTTTTGCAGTGTCAAATCTAAATCCGCCGGCACCTAAATCAATTGCGTCATTCATAAAATCCATAAAATAACTCTGGAACTTTGGGTTTTCTGTATTAACGTCCGGGCACCCACCAATTCTGTAGGTTGTAAGTTCATTTCTGCTGTTCCAGTTTGTAACATTTTTGCTGTCATTTTCGTGGTACAACTGATCTTCACCGCCAACAGCATCAATTAAATTCTGCAGCTGATCACGGGAGTATTTTGTAAGTTGAGTAGTATGGTTTGGAACAACGTCAACAATAACTGTGATGTTGAATTTTTTTGCTTCTTCACACATAGCGGCAAATTCGTCTCTTGTTCCCAATTGATAGTTTCCGATTTTCCAGTCTGTTGGCTGATAGTGATAGTACCATCGGCCAGTTAAATCGTCACTCCAATAATTCAACTCACCATATTCACCAATAAAACATGTGTTGATTGGACTTGTCTGCAAAGCTGTAAATCCTGCTTCTGCAATTTTTGACATATTGTCTTTAATTGTGTTAAAGGACCAGCACCAGCAGTGGAGAATTGACCCGTCAGCCACATGTCTAACCTGTTCACTTTCTGTTTGAGTGAACCCCATAAAATTGATTGATGCAATTGCTGCAACTGTAATAAAAAATTTTCTAAGTCTCATTTTTTAATTATATATTGATTTTTTCCGTTTGTAAAATTTATTTTTTTATTCTATAATATTGAACATGTTAAACATTGGATATCACGAATCAACTAGTGGCGGTTTTGAAGCCATGGGAAAAGAAGCTTTAAGTGTTGGGGCTTCTACATTTGCTTTTTTTACAAGAAACCCAAGAGGTGGTAAGGCAAAAGAAATTGATGATGCATATATTGATGATGCAAAAAAAATAGTTGCATTGATGAAAGAAAATAATTTTGCACCGATTGTTGCCCATGCTCCTTACACAATGAATCCTTGCAGTCACGATGAAGGCTTGCGGGAATATGCATTGAATCTTATAAAGGACGATCTTGTTCATCTGGAATACCTTCCGGGAACGCTTTATAATTTTCATCCGGGCAGTCACACAGGGCAGGGCAGTGAAACAGGTATTGCTCAAACTGCTTATTTTATTAGTGAAAGTTTAAAATTTATGCCGGACACTCACACCACTTTGCTCATAGAAACAATGGCTGGGAAAGGCAGTGAAATCGGAAAGAATTTTCAGGAAGTAAAGCAGATTATTGATGAAGCAGAAAAATTGTACGGCAGTTCTTTGGAGGGCAAACTGGGAGTCTGTCTTGATACTTGCCACATTTGGGACGGGGGTTATGATATTGTTCATAATCTTGATGGAGTTATCCAGGAGTTTGATTCAATTATTGGAATAAAACGTCTTAAAGCAATTCATCTTAATGACAGCATGAATGATATAAATTCCCATAAAGACCGTCACGAAAAAATCGGGCAGGGGCACATTGGGTTGGAAACTCTTTCAAAAGTTACAAATCATCCTTTGTTAAAAAATCTGCCGTTTATTCTTGAAACTCCAAACCAGCATGATGGCTATAAAAATGAAATCACACTGCTAAAGGAAAATTACGTTGGTTAATAAAAAAATACAAAAAGCAGCAATATTGATTTTATTTTTTAGTTTGATTTTTCCCAATGGGTACAGTAAATCAAAGAAACCTTTGGCTTACAGTGAACTGCAGGTAAAAGAAGAAGCCAGACTTTTGCCTCAGACTTTTTATTTAATTAAAAACGCATATCCTGATGTTCAATTTTCTGAAGTCTTTGACTGGAAATACATGGACTGGAAAATTACCATAATAAGTGAAGAACGTAAAACAGATCTTTACTGGTGCAACGGAAAATTTCTTCCGGAAAGTGAACTGGTCAACGAAAATAATTACTGGTCTCTTCTGTATGATTATCCAAAAGAAATTCCAGATCCAGCAAATTTCACGGAAGATGATATAAAACGTATCAGAGAGTTTTCATCACCCCAGAACAGAAAAGAAGGTCCGGGAACTCCTCCATTTTTTTATGATGCTGTTTATCATTGCGATTCTTATGAGCATATTAGTCCTGAACTTAGAGATATTACTTTTCTTGGAAAAAGGTCTACTGTTCATAAATTGATTCGGGAACCTCTTAAAAAAGTTCAGGAAGAAATCCTTGAAGCTTCAAAAGTTGATGAGGAAGTTCTGGATTTTGTGAATAAATTATCTCAGGTGCAGTGCTTTAACTGGCGGGAAATCCGTGACTCAAAAAGCCGGTCTTTTCACAGTATGGGAATTGCTTTTGATGTTCTTCCAAAAGGATGGGGACAGAAAAATCTTTACTGGGGATGGCGCCGTGATATAGACAGAGACAACTGGATGAAGCTCCCCCTGGACCGCAGATGGATGCCTCCTGCAAAAGTAATAGAAATATTTGAAAATAATGGGTTTATCTGGGGCGGAAAATGGATTATCTGGGATAATATGCATTTTGAATACCGACCAGAACAGATTGCCTGGCAAAGATACAAGTGTCTAAAAAAATAGACAGTTATTATTTAAAATCTAAACAAAAGTAGACAGCACTCAACTAAAATGTGTCTAAAAAAGTAGACAAAAATCACGAGAAAAATTAATCTTACTCTAAAAATTATAACGCAAAAACAAAAAAAATCCAGAAAATTTATAAAATAATAAAAAAATTTGAACTTTTAGTTTGAATTTTTTTAAAAACTTGAACTGAAAGTTTAAGTTTTTAAAACTTGGCACAAAATTTGCAATATCTATTAATGTTAAATTTGTTTTGTAGGAAAAAAAATGGAAGAAGAATTATTTGGAGCTTATTGCAAAATGGCCGACAGATTTCCTTTACTCAATGCTCAGGAAGAAAAAGAACTGGCAAAGAGAGTTGCTTCTGGAGATAAATCAGCTGTAGAAAAATTAGTGAACTCAAATCTTAAACTTGTAATTTGTATTGCCAGAAAATTTTCTGCTTCTGCCGATTGCATTATGGATATTATTCAGGAAGGTTCCTTGGGATTGTTGAATGCAGCCGAGAAATATAATGAAAATTTTAATACCAGGTTTTCTACTTATGCCTATCCCTGGGTGCTGCAATACATGGTTAGATTCGTAAATAATAAAAATTCACTTATTTCTATTCCACATAAAAAAGAGGAATTTATTAGAAGAGTAGAAAATGCTCAAAGTTATATTTACAGGGAGACCGGCCATGAAGCAACAAGTGGGGAGCTTGCCCAGTATCTTGATGTAGAAGAAAAACAGCTTAAAAAAATTATGGCATATTCATATTCAGTGAAATCTCTTGATGCTGCAATAAACGATGAAGATAAATATTGCCTGAGTGATATTCTTGCTGATACAAAATTTTCTCCGGAAGCAAATTTTATGACTCAGGAGCGAAAACGAATTGTAAGGGAAATTTTGAGTCTTCTTTCCGAAAGTGAGCAGAAGGTTTTAAAAGAGAGATTCAATTTTGGAAATAATTTTAAACCAAAAACATTAAGGGAAATTGCAGAAGAACTTCATGTAAGCGCAGAAACTGTCCGTCAGATAGAATTTCGTGGATTAAAAAATATGCGTAAGATTATTGATGAAGAGCTTGAATTGATTTTGGTTGCATGATGCTTACTGGAACTTATTGCCATAAATTTTTCTTTGATTTATAATAAAGCTTATGGCAACAAAAGGGGCGGGGAAAAAATCAACTTCTGGGAAATCAAATTCAAAAAGAAAAACCAGCAAGAAAAAAAATCCAAAAATTAAATTAGATACAAATGGTGTTCTCATCTTAACTGCAATCATTTCGTTGGTCTGCATCGGGTTGATGTTTGTTGCATTGAATCAGCAGAATCGTGTTATTAATAAAGGAGTTCAGCAGGTTGCTAAAACAATTGAAAGCGCAAAGAATATAGAAGTAAAGCCTATTGCAGTTCCTCCAAAAAATCAGGAGACTAAAAAGGTTGAAGTGGCAAAACCAGTGGAATCTACTAAAAAGGTTGAGCCAAAAGTTGAGCCAAAGGTTGAACAGACCAAAACTGTGGCAAAAAAAGTTGAACCTGTAAAAACAGCTTCTGTACCTAATCAAAAAGTGGCAGTGGTTTCAAATACAAGTTCTAAATCAACTTCAAATTCAACTTCAAATTCAAATTCAACTTCTGTGCCTCCTGCCATAATTTTTCCTCAATTTAAAATTCCTGATGCAGTGGGTCGTCCTAAACTTGTTGTTGTTCTTGATGATGCCTGTCACAGTCTTGATAAATTAAAAAAATATACTGCTCTGCCAATGAAACTTGCAATTGCAATTTTGCCAGGGCTTCCAAACAGTAGAGCTTCAGGACAGATTATTAGAGCTGCCTCAAATAAAGAAGCAATGCTCCACCAGCCAATGCAGAGCATGAATTTAAAACTTAGTCCCGGTCCCTGTTCAATTCAACCTGATATGAATTCATTTGAAATTGCAGAACTTGTTAAAAAAAATCTGGATGAAGTTGGACCTGTAAAAGGTTTGAATAATCACGAAGGTTCTTTAATTACCAGCAATGTTATAAAAATCGGAACTGTTCTTGATGTGTGCATGGAACGTGGATTATTTTTCTTAGACAGTTTTACTACTGCAGAAAGTAAGGCTAGTCAGGCTGCTTTGGAAAGGGATTTTAAAATTGTTAAGCGAAATGTTTTTCTTGACGACATTGTAACTCGGGAAGAAATTTTAAAACAGTTCTACCGTGGAATTGATATTGCAAACAAAAACGGATCTGTAATTATGATCGGGCATATAGACAAAAGTTCCGAAATTATTCCGGAGCTTCTTAGTGAAATGTATCCGATTCTTGTTCAGAAAGGTTATGTGTTTGCATTTCCAAGTGAATTGCTGTAATATAGAGAAAAAATTTTTAGAGGTGATTTGATGATAGTTTTAGGCATTGAAAGTTCATGTGATGAAACTGCTTGTGCAATCGTGGAAGATGGAAAAAGAATTATTTCCAACGTTGTTGCAACTCAAATCCCTTTTCATCAGATTTACAAAGGCGTTGTTCCGGAAATTGCCAGCCGTAAACATGCGGAATGGATTTTACCTGTTGTAAAGCAGGCTCTGGCAGAAAGCAATCTTACTTTTGATGATATTGATGCAATTGCTTCTACAAATCGCCCGGGACTTATGGGAAGTCTTCTTGTTGGTTTAACCTTTGGTAAAACTCTTGCCTGGACTTTGAATAAACCTTTTATTGCAATTAATCACATGCTTGGACACATGTATGCGGCTCATCTGCAGAATGATATTCAGTATCCTTACCTTGGACTTCTTGTTAGCGGCGGACATTCAATTATTGCAAAAGTAAATGGGTTTGATGATCTTGAAGTTTTAGGAACTACAATTGATGACAGTGTTGGAGAAGCTTTTGACAAGGTTTCAAAATTTTACAATCTGGGATATCCTGGAGGAGTGATTATTGATAATCTTGCAAAAAACGGAAATCCAAAGGCTGCAAATTTTCCAATGGCAAAGCTTGATAAAGGTGATCACCGTTACGATGTTTCTTTTAGCGGACTTAAAACTGCTGTAATCCATCAGCGGGAAATGTTCTGGAACCAAGGCTTTGAAGTAAATAACGAAAACATGGCTGCTGCATTCCAGGAAACTGCCTGTAAAACTTTGGTTAGAGCTCTTATGCATGCTGTAGAAGATACGGGGCTTACAACTGTTGTTGCTGGTGGTGGAGTTGCTGCCAATAGCCGTCTCCGTGAAATGCTGGCAGAACATAAAGAATTAAACTGCATTTTCCCACCGTTAAAGCTTTGTGGTGATAATGGTGCAATGATTGCAGGCGTTGCGTATCATTTTTTTAAGAGAGGAGATACAAGCCCGATTAATACAACTTGTTCGGCCCGCATTCCTCAATTTAAGAGAGGTCTGGCAAATCTGGAAGCTCACGGCAGACGATAGCATTATATTCAACAAACTTAAAAGAAGGATCGGCTTTAACTGATTTAATTACCTTTCTTGTGTAAAGTGATTTGTTGAATTCTGGAAAAAAAGTATCACCTTCAAATTCTCTGTTTATTTCTGTGAGATAAATTTTTTTTGCAAAAGGAATTGCAGTTCTGTAAATTTTTTCTCCCCCGATTACAAATATTTTTTTCTTTCCGGCAATTTTTATCGCTTCTTCAAAATTTTTTGCAGTAATCAAATTTTTATCTGAGTAATTTTTTGCCGAAGATATTACTATGTTCAGTCTCTTTGGGAGAGCGGTTCCAATTGATTCAAAGGTTTTGCGCCCCATTATTATTGCGTGATGAATTGTTTTCTTCCTGAACCATTTTTTATCTTCTTTTAAATCCCAGGGAATTCTTCCATTTCTTCCGATTGTGCCATTTTTTGCAACCGCAGCAATGATGAAAATTTTTGCTTTTGCCATAAATAAATAGTAGCAAGTTTTTAATTATTTTTATATACTAGGAAGCAAAAAATTGCATTTCAATGGAACTCAGGTGAGAATCCTGGACTGAATGCGCAACTGTAACTGTTTTCCAAAAATTTGGAATTGCGGAAATTTAGTGCCACTAAGAAATTGGGAAGGTATCTGCTTAACAGAAGTCAGGAAACTTTGGTGCAATCACTTTGTAGAAGTGTTAAATGATTTTGGATCTGCGCAAATTTAGATCCGGAGGTGTTTATGTTTTCTTTTAAAAAGTCACGTGTTGTGATTTTGTCTTTGGTTGTGGTATTCATTGCTGCTTTCGTAACTAGCTGTAAGGAACCAGAACCAGCTTTAGTTTCTTATAATATCCAGGGCAACTGGGTTTCTTCTTGGGGTGAAATTTACAATATCACTGAAACAACTTTTGACACAGGTGACACGGACTGGTCTTATGCAGGTGATAACCTTGTAATTGAACCATTAACCTACAATTCTGGCTATCTTTATTTTAAGTATACAAAAGCCTTTTGCAAAACTCATTCAGACAAATCTGGGGTTTATGTATACGACACAGATTCTGAACATGTTGGCAAATGGTATGCTGTTTACTATAAAGACCTTACAGAAACAAGTGTACAAATTTCTGGAGCATACGGTTCGGTTCCATCAACAGAAACTCTCGAAGAAGCAAAAAAAGTATTTACAGTAGAAAAGGGCTATTATGAAGGTTTCTCTGAATGCGTTAGAAAATAAAAATATTGATTTATTTTGAAACATAAATTTATTATCTTCATCTGTGCCGTTGTTTTTATAACTTTTGCCACAGGTGAAGATTCTCAAAAATTATTTCATCTTTACACAATTATAGACTCAAAAGCAAACGAAGAAATTTTGACCAAAGAAGATATAGAAAATTCTGCCGCAAAAGAATTAGTTGAACTTGTTAAGCAGCAGGGAATTCAAATTCTAGATTACGGCAGCTACGGAATGGAAAGCAATGTAAGTATTCGTGGTTTTACTGGCGGAACAGTAAACATTGTTGTTGATGGTATTCCGATGAACAGTTTTCAAAACGGGACTTTTGATTTTAATTCCATTGATTTGAATAATGTTGAACGAGTTAAAATCTGCAGAGGCGGTTACAACAGTGAAGGCTTTGCAGGAGCCGGCGGAACAATTTTTATCTATACAAAAAAAATGACTCTTAAAAAACAGTTTGCCTTGGACTGCTGGACAAAATCTTTTTTCTATTTAAAAAATCCATTTGATACTTTTTCTGCAAATGTTAATTTTATTATTCCAGTTACAAAAAATATGTTTTTAAAAAGTGATGGCAGAATAACTTTTGCAGATAATGATTTTTTTTACAAGGATTATAAAGATCAGATTCAAAACAGGCAAAACAACTCTGTAATTGATGGAAACTATGCTCTTAACCTTACCAGTTATTTTGGAAACGGAAATAATTTTTTTATTGATAACAAATTTTATGCAGGAAATAAAGAGATTCCAGGGGCAGTAAATTCTGTTGATTGGGGAATTCAAAAAGATCTGGATAATTCTTTTAGCACAGGAATTCAATTTCCGGCTTTGATGAATCTTACAAATTTAGAAGGAAAAATTCTTTATCGTGTCAGCAGCTTGAATTATGAATCAAATTCCGAAAAATCAAATCATTTATTGCGGACCATTGAAGGAAGAATTAAAAATAATATTTTTAAAATTCAAAATTCCAATCAAGATTTGAATTTTGCAAATTTAACGATTGCAGATTTTAGCACTACTTTTATAGATTCTACAAATAACGGAAATCATTATCTTTGCAATTATAATTTTACAAATACTGCAACTATAAATTGGGGAAATTTTAAATTTGAATTTCCATTCAGTTTTACAGGACAATTTAATGAGTCTATAAATAATTTTGTTTTTGTTCCAAAGATTTCTTTTTGTGCCGATTATCAGATTTGGAGTGCCGCACTTGAAGGTTACCGTTCCACATTGTTTCCTAATGTTAATCAACTTTATTGGGGAACTTCGGCCTATGCCCAGGGAAATGTAAATTTAAAACCAGAAGACGGGTGGGGAGCAGAAATTAATTTTACTCTTAAACGTTTTATAATTCCATTTAGTGTGAGTGCATTTTCAAACTGGTACGGAAATAAAATTCAATGGTCAAATGAAACTGGAATTTATAAAGCCACAAATGTTGCAAGTGCATATTACATAGGTTTTAATTTTGATTCAACTGTTGAATTTGCAAAATATTTTTCCTTCAATTTTAAATGGGAATACCTATATAATAAACTTTTAAAAGAAGGAATTACTTACGGGAAAAAAATTATGTGGACTCCAGACAACGTGGGAACTGCCCGACTGAATTTTAAGAACAAAGAATGGTCTGCATACATCAGCGCAAATTACATGGGTAAGCGTTATACTTCTAACTTGAATATCAGTTATTTAAAACCTTACTGTCTTTTAGATGCAGGAATCACTTTTGAGCCGGTTAAGAAAATTAAGATTTATGTTGATTTAAAAAATGCGTTGAATACTCAATACGAATGTGTTCCAGATTACCCAATGCCCGGAATTAACCTGACACTGGGTGTTAAATACAATACAAAAAATTAGTTAAGCACAACAATGCATCTCAGTTCACCTTCTGTATACATAAATATGAACTGGCGGTCCTGAATTTTTTTGCATTTGCAGGTTAAACTTTTTGTTCCAGCTTTTATTGCACTTTTGTAAGAAATGCGCAGTGTGTTTATTGGTTTTGAATAGTCTTCATCGTTTAAGGCTTCTAGTGCAAGTGGCAGATAATTCAAATTGTGAATGTGTCCGTTGTAGTCAAAGTCGTTGCGGCGCAAAAGAATTTCTTTTTCGTAATCAAATTCTTCGGGAACTTCAAGGCGTTCAAGTCTTTTTATATCGATTGATTTTTTATCCTCCGGCTGATACTTTTCCAGAATTTCTTTGCTCATTCTCATTGGTCTGCCTTCTTTGAGATCAACTAAAGCACATCTTGTTGTTGCACGAACAACTACTTTTCCGTCTGCACTAAGAATAAAGTCACGGGCAGCAACAGCGGCACTTGTACATGGTTGACTCCAGGTGTCCATTACAATTTTCTGACCGCAAGTTGGATATTCATCAATCTGCAAAAGCCAGTCAATGCTTACCCAGGCCTGGTTCAATTCATGACCGTAAAAAACGCCGTCGCCAACACTTTCTGAATGTTTATAGCCTGTGTTTTCCAGATTTTTCATAATACCGTACAGACTCATTTTTCCGCCGGCAACAAAATCTTCCATTTCTAAGTGATAGTCTCTCGAGTAAATCATCAATTTGTCCTTATAAAAATTTTAATATTATTTTAATGATAATTTATGGTTAAGTCAATGATTTTTTTTCTCAACTTGACAGCCTTCAACAATCCTCTTAAAATGTAAAATTATGAAACCAATTGAATTAATCGACAAATCATTAAACAGAGTTCCGAATTTTCCAAAAGAAGGAATCTTATTCTACGATATCACAGGAATTTTAACAAATCCAAAAACATTTAAAGTAACAATCAAACAGATGGTAAAAATGTACAAAGGCAAAAAAATTGATGCAGTTGCCGCCATCGAAAGTCGTGGATTTATTTTTGCGGCTCCACTGGCAGAAAAATTGGGAATTCCTCTTGTACTCATCCGAAAAAAAGGAAAATTGCCTGGTCAAACTTATAGCTGTAAATACGATTTGGAATACGGTTCTGCAGAAATTGAAGTTCACAAGGCAGACGTAAAAAAAGGTCAGAAATTTCTGTTGATTGATGATCTTATTGCAACCGGTGGAACCCTTAAAGCAGCTCGTTCACTTATTGAAATGGGTGGAGCAACTGTTCAGGAAGTGTTTGGTGTGGTTGGACTTCCTTTCCTTGGTTACGAAAAAGTTCTGGAACCAACTAAATGCAGAACATTGATTAATTACGACAGCGAATAATCATCCCATGATCAAAGCGGTAATTTTTGATCTGGACGGAACTCTTCTTGATACCGAAAAATATTTCAGAATCAACTGGCCCAAAGCATTTGAACATTTTGGCTATTCTCTCACCGATGAACAGGCTCTTTCATTCCGGTCTCTTGGGCGTCCTTTTGCTCAGCAGCGATTAAAAGAAATTTCCGGTGATCCAAATTTTAATTATGAGGAAGTTAAAAATTATCGTCAGAAATTAATGGAACAGGATATTCAGAAAAATGGGCTGGAGCTAAAAAAAGGTGCAGTTGAATTTCTGGAATTTTTAAAAAAGAAAAAAATTGTCTGTGCAATTGGAACTGCAAGTCCTGAAGACAGGGCAAAACGGTATCTTGAGCAGACTGGAATTTTACATTACTTTGATTTCATAATCTCTGCCACATCTGTTAAAGAAGGAAAACCTTCCCCTGATATTTATTCTTATGCAGTAAATCAACTGGGACTTAAACCGGAAGAATGTCTGGCAGTGGAAGATTCGCCGAATGGTATTCTGAGTGCATACAGAGCTGGATGTAAAGTTGCCATGATTCCTGATCAGACTCCTGCAGATGATAAGGTTTTTGGTTTACTTTTTTGCTGTAAAAAATCTCTTGATGAGTTGATTGATTGTTTCCCAAATTTATGCTAGATTGTTAACATTAAGCTTAGCCAAGGCTAATAATCGTGTAAGATCTAGAGTTATACGATTACAGATACACTTACGGAGGTAATAAAATGGCAATCGTTTCAGCAGTAGAAATGGTAAAAAAGGCTAAAGAAGGCCACTACGCAATTCCAGCTTTCAACACAAACAACCTTGAATGGACAAAATCTATTCTTGCTGGTATCCAGGAAGCTAAATCACCTGCAATTATTCAGACATCTGAAGGTGCTGCAAAGTACATGGGTGGATACAAAATGGTTGTTGATATGATCAACGATCTTTATGTTTCAATGGGAATCACAGTTCCTGTAGCTATTCACCTTGACCACGGTACATACGAAGGTGCAAAGAAAGTAATTGAAGCTGGTTATACATCAGTTATGTTTGACGGTTCCCACTTTGACTTCGAAGAAAACGTTGCTAAGTCTAAAGAAATCATTGAACTTGCTCATGCAAAAGGTATGTCAGTTGAATGTGAAGTAGGTGGCATCGGTGGTGAAGAAGACGGTGTTGCTTCTGAAGGTGAACTTGCAAATCCAGAAGAATGTAAAAATATTGCTGCTCTTGGTGTAGACTTCCTTGCTGCAGGTATTGGTAACATCCACGGAAAATATCCAGCAAACTGGAAAGGTCTTAACTTTGATCAGTTGGACAAAATCAACACAGCTGTAGAAGGAAAACCACTTGTTCTCCACGGAGGTTCAGGTATTCCTTTTGATCAGGTTCACAAGGCAGTTACTCTTGGTGTTTCAAAAGTAAACATCAACACAGAACTCCAGCTTGAATTTGCTGCTGCTACACGCAAATATATCGAAGAAGGAAAAGATACACAGGGTAAAGGATACGACCCACGTAAACTTCTTAAACCTGGTTTTGATGCAATTACTGCAAAAGTAATCGATCTCTGCAAAGCTTTCGGTTCAGCAGGTCAGGCAAACTAATTTTGTAAACTGTTGAGTTTATAAATAAAGGGGTTGTTAAATCTGGCAATAAGAGAGATTCCGTATCAAGTACGGAATGACAATGGTTGCCGAAGTTAAACAGCCCCTTTGTTATTTTAAAAACATTTCCTGTAAGTTGAGATCCCGATTCAAGTTCGGAATGACAATGGTTGCCGAAGTTAAACAGCCCCTTTGTTATTTTAAAAACATTTCCTGTAAGTTGAGATCCCGAATCAAGTTCGGGATGATGACGTGGCATTACGACAATTTTCTGTAATCGTTTCCCAGTGGCAGTTTTCTATGAGTTCACTGGTTGCGAGCCAAGAGCCACCTACTGCAGATACATTTTTTCGGCTCAAATAATCATTCAAATTTTCCAGTTTAATTCCGCCGGTTGGAATAAATTTAATGTCTGCGTATGGTCCTTTGTAAGAATCAAGAAGTTTAACTCCTCCAAAATTTTCTGCCGGGAACAGTTTTAGTGTGTTAAGTCCAAGACTCATGGCAAGTTCAATTTCTGTTGGAGTAATAACTCCTGGAAAAATTGGAATCTTTTTCTTCTGACAGAACTTTACGATTTTTGGATTAAGTCCTGGAGTTACAATAAATTTTGCCCCTGCTTTAATTGCCTGTTTTGCTTTTAAAATTGAAGTTACAGTTCCCGCACCAACATTCATTTGTGGGCAGTTTTGAGAAATCAATTTTATGCACTGAGCTGCACAATCACTTCTGAATGTAACTTCTATGGAATTAATGTTGCCCTTAAGAATTGCATTTGCAAGTGGAACAGCGTTTTGTGCTTTGTCGATTTTTACAACTGGAATGATTTTTGAAATTGAAGGTGCCAAATTTTCTCTCCTTATCAATTTTCTTCTTATAATTATATCATATTTTAACGGTAAAATTAATTTAAAAGTTTTGTTATAAAATTAGACAAAATATTGACAAATGCCTAAAATTTATTTAGGTTTATTTTAATATATAAAATCGGTTTTATAAATATTAAAAAAGAGGATGAAAAAAAATGAAAAAAACATTACCAGTGCTTTCTTTGGCAGCATTGATTTTAACATCATGTGCTAATAAAGAGGCATATCAAACTCCTTCAAAATTGTTTGCTTCTAATCCAGTAACTGTTAACTGGAGCAATACTAATTCAAACAAAATTACCAGCTATCAGGCCAATGTAAGCATTTATTCCAAGAACAGCCGCAAAGATCAGGGGTTCATAAAAACTCAATCTTACCGAATGGCTGTAAAAACAATTGATGGAGTAACCTATTCCAGAATTGACATGAATGAAGCATTTGCAGATGGCAAATTCCGTTCTGTAATTAGTAATGGAAACGAATCAATGATTATCGATTCAAAGACAAACGAAATCCAGGCTAGAATTGCAGTTCCAAAAGAAAGTATGGATCTTTCATTCATTGGAAACGAAACAGGATTTGGTCGTATGAATCTTAATCAGATTAGAAAAGAATCACAGCGTCTTGCGTTTGATATTACAGATGATGAAGCTTCTTCTGAACTGATGCTTTCTTTGCCTTCTTCACTTTTTAACAATGGTGATAATCTTGTTAAACGTATTTCTACAGTTGTGAAATTTGATACTGTAAATGAAACAATGACAGAAATGGAGACAAAAGATATTCAGTCAGATGGTACATCTGTTACTACAACAGTAACTCCTGTTTATAATGAGCACAATGGTGAACTTATTAAAGTTGGAAGCGTTACTGTTATTGATACAAAAGTTGCTGATAAAGTTGATGGATTTGATTCTGATTATCCAGTTTACAATTCTGCAGAAGATATTCCAGTTCTTTCTGATGAAGATTTTGAAAAACTCAAAGAGTCTGGAAATATCAGTGTGAATAACAATGTTGTATTCGGAGATCCATCTGATCTTTCAAATTCGGTTACAGTTGTGGAAATCTATGAAGATGTAAAAGTTAATCAGACAGAAGATGAAAACTTCCGTTTGATTATGGAGGTTGTAAGATGAAAAAGTTTTTTGCCGCAATTATAATTAGTTTTATATTTGTTGGTGTAGTTTCTGCATTTGAAGCTGGCGCTGCAAAAATTAGTGAACGCAATAATCAGAATTATCGTGTTTTGAATGGATTTGATTTTGCAAATTATGTTGGTTCAGAAAAAGGTCTTGAAGTAATTGTTGACAATGAAATCAAAAAGGTAATTACTGATGATAAGAAAGAAGGATACAAGGGGAAATACGCTGTAATTGGTTATAGTCAGGGTGGTGAACGTTCATTGGCTTATGCTACAAGACTTAAGGCACAGAATCCAGAAGAATTCAAAAGACTTGAAGCTGTAATTACAGTTTCTGGTGTAGATAAAGGTCTTAAAGCTTTGGAAGGTGGTTTTGGTCCTCTTAAAGCTCGTGCTGGTGAAGACGTGAATATTCTTTACAACGGCTATGAAGCAGTTAAAGATGTAAGTCCGATTTTTTCTATTGCAGGTGGTTGTGTGGAATTTCTTTTAGATGTTCATAAAGAGGTAATCATTGATAAGATTGGTGAGTTTGCTCCTGGAATTATTGATTATGTAAAAGCAGCCTGGAATGGTGGCACAGAAAATCAACTTAAAGAACTTTATGACATGATGCCGAACAGTAATTTCATTCAGAAAAATGTTAGTGTTACAGAAAAGAAAACTGCAAAAAGAATTTCTGGCTATAACACAGAATGGTATTGGGATACAAGTTTCTTTATTCCATTGCTTAAAACAAGACAGGTTCCTGTATACGAGTACTACGACTACTTTTACGATAGCCCAAAATTTAGTAACGATCTTCCTGTGGGATACATTGTTGGCCTTAACAGTAATACATTGAGCATGATTAACAGTAAAAACAGTACAACTAATGAATCAATTGCAAGAGGATGTTTGAAAGCTGCAGAAATTGGCTTTGGTGCAGCTCAAGTTCATTACATCGGTACATGTGTTTTACTTTATGGATTATTCAACGGTAATGTAACAAAAGCAACGTATTGTAACAGTGCAAGAGAATGGGTTGCAAATATTGATGGTGAATTAAATGAAATTAAGAATTCAACACAAAACGATGGTCTTGTTGCAAAGGAAAGCCAGTTCTATCCTAAAACTTATTTTGATGTAAATACAAATCAAAATAAAGAAGTTCATTCAAAAGTTTTAAGCACAAGTGATATTGGATATGAGGAATTTCCTGAGTATAATCACATGACGATTAGTCCACTGGATAATGAAGTAATTCAAACAAGAATTAAAGATTTGTTGAATAAAACTCGTAGAAAATAAAAATATTACCCGAGAGAGTTAGTATAATTCTGCCGGGTTGAAAATAAAATTTGGAGAAATATGAAAAAACAAGTAATTCATCTAATTATTTCTTTTTTAATTCTTTTAAGTTGTAAGACAGAAAATACCCCATATTATAATGATATAAAATTGAATTACAAATATGAGGTGCAGACAGATTTTTATTATTCTCATTTTGGAATTTATCACAATGGACGTTATGTTTATTTTCCATCAGGTGATAATAATTCAGCTTCACCGATTAATGAAAGTAAATTTTTTCTCGTTAATAAATTGGATCTGGAGACTGGAGAAATTGTCTGGAAGACAGAAAATATAAATGATGTGGATTCTCAGGCTCCAGTTTTATTGAATGGAAAAATTTATATTCCTTCTTATGACAATTACCTTTATTGTTTTGATGATGCAGATGGAACCCTTCTTGCAAGCATAAAGCTTTCTGATGATAAAGAGATTGCAATAGATTTGAGTGGTTGGTCAGCAAATATTGTTACTGACGGGAAAAGATATTTATTCTGGCCTAATAAAGGTGATTATTGCGCCATTACAAAATTGGATACTTTTTCTATAGATTTTAAAAAGAAGCCAGATCAGTTTCAGGTAGCGGATGTTGAAAATTTAAGTTGTCCGGAAAATAGCACCACAGAAGATTATGTTGCAAATGAAATTATCTGTGATGGTGAAAGTATTTATTTTGAAACTATTGGAAGCGAGTATGACAAAAGAAATACAAAGGTGGGTTCTTATGATGTCCAAACAGGAAAATTAAATTGGATTCAAACTGTAATTGATTCGTATTGGAATTGTGGTGATGTAGTCTTATTTTTAAATGGAAACAATCTTTATTTTTTTATGGAAGGTGTTGCCTGTTTCGATAAAAATTCTGGAAGAGAAATTTTTAGAAACATTCAGAGTAAAGATAAATATTACACAGAAGTAATTAATGAAGCTGCTTCTATGAGTCAAGGAGTATTCCTTTATAAGGATAGATTTTATAGCACTACAAATGCTAAGTTAGGTTCTCCTTCTGAAACTGGTTATCCAGCTTCAAGTTTTGCAAATGTAAAAGAAATCGATCCTAAAACCGGAAAGATCACATGGAGCGATTTTATCCCATTAAAAAGTACAATGCATTCAAGACCAATTGTAATTAAAAATAAAATGTTCATTACAACCTGGGGTTATGGAATTTATGTTTACGATGTAGAAAGCAAAAAATGTCTTGGAAGAGATACAACTTATTTAACAGACGGACTGGAACGAAATATTGAATATAATGGCATGTTCTATACTTTCTGTTCTAATTCAATTGATGGATCTAATCCAACTTCTACTTTGGTTTGCGTTGAACCATAAAATATTTAAGGAAAGATTTAAAGAAAAATGAAAAATATAAAAATTGTATTAGTGTTTATTGTAAGTGCGTTGATTTTAAATTCCTGTTCATATGAAGCTGGTTTAAAAATTAGATGCTCAATTAAATCCGAAAATGGTACAAGCGTTACGGCGGAAATTATTCCTGAAAACAATATGGGTTGTATTGCAAATGGAGCCGTTGTTTATGTAACTGACTGTTTTAATCAGATTACAATGGCGTCTTATAATAATTCAATGGGAGTTTATAAAGCTGTTGAGTTGAATCCGCTTTCTGATTTTTTTTATGTGTCTGTGATTTCTGCTGCTCTTTCAAAACCATATGAAATTAAGATTCCTCATAATGTTATTTCAGTTAAGCCTGAAATTGTTGCAATGACTGATAGTTTAAATAATAATGTGTTTTCTGGAAACGAATTAGACGTGAACGAAGAAATTCAAATTGGCTGGGAAAAATGTGACGGTAAAGTTGTTTACGATGTAAAAATCCAGACTCAGCTTTTAACTGTGTGGACTGGAAGTACTTCTGTGAATTATATTTCTGTTCCTTCTAAAAATCTGGAAGAAGGAAAGTCGTATACTGTCAGTGTTTGTGCTCAGCGGATAATCGGTGATCCATTGTTTTTAAATTGTGATTATTCTTCGGTAAGCACTTTTAACAGTACAAAAGTAAACTTTTATACAAAATGAAATTCAAATTGATATTATTTATTGGATTTGTTTTTCTGGCAAATTCATGTAACAGTAATAATTCTTTTGATTTTAATATCATCAGCCCAAAGGAAAGTCAGATTTATTCTGTAAACCAAAAAATTCTTTTTGCAGTTGATTCCGTCACAGATGAAGTAACCTGGTATATGGACGGAATTTATTTTGAAAACGGAAACAATTTTTTTAAATCGTTAAGTTGTGGAAGTCATACTGTAACTGTAATCGTAAACGGAATAGAAAAAGAAATTCAAGTATCGGTTCACGATAAAATAATTCAGAATAATTTTGAACTTCTTCGTACAAATAATCTTGAAAAGTATTTGAATGATGACATAAAATCTTTTGGTTTGTGTGCGCTGGATTCAAAGAATGTAAATTTGAAAATTGAATTCTCAAACAGTAAAGAATTGAAGGTAATGAAAATTCCAGTTGATTATAATTTTGCTGGGAAACAGATCTATAATGGCATTCTGAACATCAACCCAAGAACGTCCTTAGATGAAAACTTTCAGAAAGAATTTTTTGTTTTAAATACAAACATTCAGAATGATTGTCACAGAATTTGCTGCAAAATTTATTATCATAATTGTGATTTGATTTTTTGGATTCCTCAGGATTGTGATGAACAGACTGAAAAATTAATTGATAAATGTATTTCAAAAATTACAAGTTTAATTTTGCCAAGATTAAAAAAAATCTGGGGTTACTGCCAGGATGTTGACGGTAACGGAAAACTAAATGTTGTATTTTCCAGTTCAATTAATGAAGAAGAAAGGGCTATAGGCTTTTTTAATCCAAATGATTTTTTTTCAAGGAATCTTGATGTTAATTCAGACTCTTATAATCCCTTCAGTAATGAAAGTGATGTTATATATCTTGCTTTTCCATCTGATCAAAAAAAAACTTACGGTGTAGAAAGCATATGTGCAACTTTCGCCCATGAGTGTGCCCACGCGTTAAATTTTTCTAATAAAAGTTACAAAGAATATAAGTTAACGGGTAATGAGCAGCAGATGGAACTGTTTCTGGATGAAGGCTTAAGTCATTTAACAGAGAGCCTCTGCGGTCTTGGAACAAGTGGCGGTAATGTGGATTTCGTTAATCATTTTCTTGCCAATTCTAATTTGTATTCTCTTTGCAAAAATAATTATCTTGGTCAGAGTGATAGTGCTGGACAGAGGGGAGGAATCTGTTTGTTCCTGTACTGGTTGTTTGAAAAATCAGGCGGAATGGAAATCGATAGTGCTGGTGAATTAAAAGATTGTGGAGGAATTTCACTATTAAAGAAAATTATTTCAAGTAGATTTTATGGATGGGATTCAATTGGTGACGCTTACGGAAAAGTAACTGATCTTCTTTTTATGGATTTTTGCAATGAATTGTTATCCGGGTGGGTCCCAGCTAAAATAGATGCAGTAACAAAAGAACCAATCCTGGGTTGCGAAAAAATTTTACCTTACAGCTGTAGTGAGGTAAGGTTCATTTTGCCTTATTCTGTAATTAAAATAGAAGATTTAAAATTTATTCCTGATTCATTCAAAATGAATTCAGCAGATCAAATTTCTAATGTTTATCTCTGGTGCGGTTATAATTGAATTTTCCCCAGAGTGTTAAATCAACTTGTCTTTCTGTCTGTTCTTCTTCTGCATCATCAAGGTTAAAGAAAAAGTCGATTCCTGTGCGCTGTTCAACATCATCAACAGTTGTAACATAATTCCAGTATGAATCTGAACAGGGCTGGTTGGGAATGATAAAAGCAATACATTGAACTTGACTGCTGGTTTCTCTTAGAATCACTTTGTAAAAATATTCCGGCACTGCTACCTGATTAAATCCAATGTGGGAATATTCACTGGCTGGTTTTTCTAGGACTGGTCCGGTAACAACATAGATTTCACTAAATTTTCTTGCCCAGTTTCTAACTTGATTTTCCAGATCGTTCCAGATTCCCTGGTTGAATTCAGGCACTTGGGGAGTAATGTTACTCATGGCGAATGTATCGAACATTGCTTCTTCGCTGTATTTAAAACTTCCGGCAGGTGCAAGATGGCCTCTGTCGTAACCAGATTTTTTGTAGTTAGAAATCCAGGCGCTTCCAGTTGAAATTTTATAATCTTCATGGAACATGTTTGATCTTTTAACTGTGCCGTTAACTTTTTCTTTTGTGAGCTTGTAGCAAACCCATTCTGCACACTCGTATTCTTCGCGATAACACAAAGTAAATCCGGAATAACTGTGGACTTCATGATCATGGCAATTTTTTTCTGCGTGAACTGCAATGCATTTTGGCGTTTCTAACAAAGAAAAATCCTGTGCAAAAAACTCAGAAATGTTAAAAAAGAGAATAAATAAAATTATAGTTTTTCCAGATATTTTCATCTGAATAATTATACCACGTTTTGCTCTAAAAGTTACAGACAAAATTTTATACTGATTGACATAATTTTGTTTTTACTTTATTTTCAAAATACAAAAGGAATTGTTATGAAAAAATTTGTTTTAGTTATTCTTCTGGCATTAAGTAGTTTTTCATTTGCAAAAAATTCTGGAGCTGTAAAGTACATTGCTCTTGATATTTTTCCATTGTTTGGTTTGGGCTCTTATGCTCAGGGAGATACATTTGGCGGCAAAATTTTAACCTGTAATGATTTGTTTTGTGTAACAGGAAATGTTCTGCTTATAAGTTCCATTGTTTATGGTGTAAAATTTCTTACAGATGGAATTACAGCATTTAATGTTTTGTTAGAAACAGGAAATTATCATGAAGGAAAAGATGTTCTTGAAGGATTCAATAAACAATATTTTGGTTTTCTTTTTTTCTCAGGAACAATTCTGGTAACAGCTACCAATTTATTCCGTTTGGGATGGGGAATTGGACGGCCGTTGTATTATCGAAATCAAAAAACTAAGAAAAAATCCATTTCTGTTGCGCCGGTTGTTACCCCAGAATTAGTTGGAATTTACGGAAAAATTTATTTGTAAATATTGATTCAAATATTGATTCAACTTTTGAATTGACCAAGTATTATTAAAAATTTATTATTGAATTATGGTAAACAGACAGGTAGAAATTTTAGATACAACTTTGCGGGATGGAGCTCAAGGAGAAGGAATCAGTTTTTCTGTTCAAGATAAAATTACCATTGTAAAGTCTTTGGATCAGCTTGGAATTTCTTTGATAGAAGCAGGTAATCCTGGCAGCAATCCAAAGGATATGGAATTTTTTTCTGAATGCAGAAAATTAAAATTGAACAATTCTAAAATTGTGGCTTTTGGCTCAACTCGCAGAAAAGCTCTTTCCTGTGATGAAGATTCAAACTTGCAGAGTCTTCTTGCTGCCAGTACAGATGCTGTTGTTGTTTTTGGAAAAACATGGAAGTTTCAGGCAACAGATATTCTGCACGTAAAACCAGAAGATAATCTTGCTATGATAAAGGACACTGTTTCTTATCTGGCAAAAAAAGGCAGACGTGTTATTTTTGATGCGGAACATTTTTTTACAGGTTACCAGGATGATCCTTCTTATGCTATGGACGCTCTTGAAGCTGCAGCCAATGGTGGAGCCGATACACTTGTGCTTTGCGAAACAAAAGGCGGCACTCTTTGCACAGAATGTTACAATATTACAAAAAATGTTGTTGATGATTTTGGCCAGAAATGTAAAATAGGAATTCATACTCATAATGATTCTGGACTTGCAGTTGCTAATACTTTAATGGCAGTAGAAGCCGGTGCAACTCATGTGCAGGGAACAATCCTTGGTTTTGGCGAACGAACTGGTAATGCAAATCTTTCTACCATTATTCCTGATCTCCAGTTAAAAATGGGTTACAGTTGTATTCCGGAAAATCATATGTCTGAGCTTACCCAAGTTTGTAATAGAATTGCAGAAGTTTCAAATGTTTCGCTTAATGCCAATATGCCTTACGTTGGAAAGAATGCTTTTGCTCACAAGGCAGGAATGCACATTGATGCAATTTTAAAAAATCCACTTGCCTATGAACATACAAGTCCGGAAAGCGTTGGAAATCAGCGTGTGTTCCTTATGAGTGATGCTGCAGGAAGAAGCATGGTGATGGAAAAAATCAGAAAGCTTACGTCGCCAAAAGATGATATTAAAAAAGATAGTCCTGTTGTAAATGAAATTATCGGAAAAGTAAAAGACCTGGAAAAAGATGGTTACCAGTTTGAAGGTGCCGATGGTAGTTTTGAACTTCTTGTTCGCAAGATAATGGGAAAATATAATCCGTTTTTTAAATTGTGTTATTACAAAACAAGCGGCGATAATCCAAGAATAGAAAATAATTTGTACGCTTTTGCACAGTTAAAAATTCAGGTTGGAAATCATTTTGAAATGAGCAGCGGAGAAGGTAATGGTCCTGTTAACGCGTTGGACTCAGCATTGCGAGGGGCTTTAAAAACTTTCTATCCGTCAGTTACACAGATTCGACTTGTTGACTATAAAGTTCGTGTGCTAGACGGAAAAAATGCAACTGCTAGCCGGGTACGTGTTTTGATTGATTCTACCGATGGTGAAGAAACCTGGAGTACGGTTGGTGTAAGCTGCGATATTGTTGAAGCATCATGGCTTGCTCTTGTTGATTCTTTTGAATATAAACTGCTTAAAGATTTGGGCGCATAAAAAAAAGGCCACTACCAGTTGAATTAAGTAGAAGTGGCCGGTTTATAAATTTGATTGAAAAAGAGCAAAAAAAGTATCAGAATTAAAAAACGGAGCCCAGGTTCGGCAGGCATTTACGCTTGAGCCGAGGGGAGCAAAGCGACCAACTCCCACTTCCGGCTCACTTGCGGAAATGACAGACGGTTCTGGGCGTGAGTGTTTAATTCTGAAAATTAAAAATAATTATTGGAGAGCACAGAAGAATCCGTCCACAATTCTTGCAACAAGTTAAATTCATTTGCTAGTGGCCAATTTTTTTAGAATTTAAATTTTACAATTCAAGCTCTTTTTTAACTTGTTTTGCAATTTCTTCTTCCAGGTTGATTAAACTGCATTGTTCTGTAATATCAACTTCTTCCGAAAATCTTAAATAGTAAAGCTTGCAGTTAATCTGTTTTGGTGGAATCTGCAGCATTTCCGAGAGTGCAAGACGGTAGCAGGCCAGTTGAAGATAATAAATCTCCGGCTCTATTGTACGGTTTGTTTTGTAATCAACAATTGTATAAGTGCCGTCGGAATTTTTGAATACAAGGTCAATCTGCCCGTTAACAATTTTTTGCCCCACACTGAACTTAAAGTCAAATTCTGCTTTCTTCCATTGGGAATTAATTGCTCTTATTCCTAATGGTGTTTTTGTAAAGTTTTCTGCAATTTCCTGTGCAATTTTAAGAACAGTATTTTTGTCGGACTCTTTGTTTTTTAATCCGGCAAGCTGGTCAACAGAAAATTCAGCAGGCTTGTTTTTAATTACTCCTTCCAGATATGCGTGAGCAATAGTACCAAAGTGGTTAAAGCCAAACAACGGTTTTTTATTTTCACCTTTTGGAATTGATCTTGCTACAATATCATTTATTTCCCAGTATTTTTCAGTTTTGTTTACAGCGATTTTTTGAGTTTGGGTTTCTGCAATTGTTTCATCGTCTTGGTCATGCATTTTACTTGGGCTGATGTAAGGTGAAATTTCTTTTACGCTTTTTTCTACATCTGCATTTTGATAGAATTCTTTTACATCATCAATTAGTTTAAGCTTTGCCGCCAATGTGTTTGGACGTGTTGATACTGCAGTTGCAAGTGCGTCTGTTCTTTTTACTCTAGGAATTTCCTTGAACGTAAATGGAGCATCTTCTTTTTCTATGAACTCATTTGTATTTTCATCAAGGTTCAGATACTTTGTAATAACTGGCTGCAGAACTTTAAAAATTGTGTTGGCAGCTGGTGTTTTACAATCCGGAAGCATTGTATCTGTGTTTTTAAATTCCCCATTGTAAATTCCAGTAATAAAAATTTCATCAATTGCACGGGTTAATGCAACGTATGCAACACGGCGGATTTCTGCCAGTTCTTTCCGGGAGTTTTCTTCTTTTGCAATTTCAAAGAAGTAATTTGATTTTGAATTGTCCAGTTCCGGGCAGCCCTTGATGTTTAATGTAGCACCAAATTCTGAACTTACATAAATGTATGGGTCGGAGTTTGTGTCTGATCTTCCGTGATTTGTTGAATTAACAATAAATACAACTGGATATTCAAGCCCTTTACTTTTGTGAATTGTTAAAAGGTGAACCCCTTCTGTCTGGTCAAGAGGAATGTCTGCGTCTTCCATTTTTTCGTCTTCATCGTTGTAGAGATTTACTGCATCAATAAAATCTGCAATTCCCATTCCACTGGCATCTGCTTTTCGGGCCATGTCAAAAAGAATCTCAAAAGATTTTTCCTGCATTTTAACATTCTGGTTCCAGATGAGTTCGTAGCGGTAACCGGTTTCTACATAAAGCTTCTGAAGAATGCCGGTAATTGGAGAAGTTTTGGAAAATTCAACCATGTTTTTGTAGAAACTCCGGGCATTGAGGAATTTTTGCAGATTGGTTGAATCAATCAACTTTTCATGCTCTTCCGAAAATGGACTGCTGTAAACACTGGATATTTTTTCTATCTCATTTTGTGTAAGTCCCACAAAGGGCGAGTGAAGAATTTCTGTGTAGGAATAATTGTCTTCCGGATACAAAATCAGTTTCAGGTAACTTGTAATGTCGTTGATTGGTCCGTCTGTGTAAAAGCCTTTTACGACTTCTGTGTTGAATGGAATTCCCTGCTGCATAAGTATTCGTTCGTAAACTGGCTGTTTGCTGTAGCTGCGTTCAAGAATTGCAAAGTCTGAATATTTGTAAACGTCTTCGATGTAAGAATCAGAGTCTCTGTCATAAACAAACCGTTTTGTTCCCACCATTTCTTTGATTTTCTGGGCAACAAAATAAATTTCATTTTCATGGGGAGTAAGATATTCAGCTTTGTTGCCTTCTGGTTCAATTGAACTGTTCAAAAGATTGATGTGAACTGCTTTTGAAATTTTTTTATTTTTTGGCTGATTAAGTTTATTCTTTGGAATTGTAACTTTTGTGTAAACTGCTTCATAATCTGGAGCAAGCTTTTGATTTGAAATGTTAAAAAATCCACTGATGTTGGAAGGTTCCTGGTCCTGAGCAAAGTTGTATTCAAAACCGCCAAAGAAAGTGTTAAAAGCCGCAATCAGACTTGGCTCTGAACGATAGTTAGTCTGGAGTTCAAGGTTGCCTTCCGGGAAACAATTTTTGAGTCCCCGGAAAACTGTAACGTCTGCACCACGGAATCTGTAAATGGACTGCTTTTCGTCTCCAACAAAGAAAAGTTTATCCGGGCAAAGCTCACTTACTTCTGGGATTCCTTCTGCATTCCGGTCAAGTTTTTCTGAGAGCATAAAAAGTAAATCTCTCTGCAATGAGTTGTTATCCTGGAATTCATCAATGAGGAACGCCTTGTATTTTGATTTTTCTATGGCACGGATTTCTGGATGTTCTTTTAAAATTGTAACAGCCAGATCAGAAACATCGCCGTAAGTTAAGACGCCGTTGCTATGCTTAAAATCATTTATTGTGTTTTGAAATTCTTCCAGGAGTGGAATCAATGATTGGAATTTTTTGTAACCAGTAATGAAGTTAACAATGCCGGCAATTTTTGATGAAACTTTTGAAGAGAATTCATTCATGGCCTCTTTGAAGTTCTGGTCTTTTGTAAGTTTTCCATTGAATGAAGCAAAAGCAAGTACGTCGGCAGCGAATTTTATGATTTGAGAATAGTCACCCTTTTCCAGATATTGTAAATCAACTTTAGGAGGGTTATCAAATTTAATGTTTTCTTTTTTCTTCATTAATTCGATAAAATTTTGA
Organism: Treponema sp.; assembly: GCA_016296205.1. GTDB lineage: Bacteria > Spirochaetota > Spirochaetia > Treponematales > Treponemataceae > Treponema_D. The sequence continues at coordinate 44,302 of JAEDJS010000007.1, forward strand.
CTCCTTGTTGTCATTAAGTTATAAGCGTCCCAAACATTCTGTCTGAAAGTTTCCGCATCCAGAACAACCTGTTCCCACTGTGGTAAAATTTCTTTAACCTGCTTTTGTAGTGAGCCTGTAAAATCAAGAGGATGGGCAATAGTTGAATTTTCAAGAATCGGGTTAACAAAAAGTTCTTTTGCAGCTTCGTTAATTCTTTTAACATTCAGAATTGATTGAATTGCAGGATGATTTTTATTTCTGATAAAAAATGGAACAGCCAGTTCAGTGATTTTTTGATTAAGTAAATTTTCATCAATAGAAAAATCCGGCTGAATTCCGTAAAGATTGCTGGCCATGCGCACAATGCTGGAACAATAACTGTCTAAGGTAGAAATGTTTGCTTTGTAAAAATCTTCTACCAGTTTAGGATTGTGAGATTTTAAAAATTTGTAAATGCGTTCATACATTTCTGAAGTTGCTTTTTTAGTAAAAGTCAAAGTCAGAATCTGGTCTACTTTTAATCCACGGTTTACAATTAAGTCAAGGTAACGTTGAGAAAGAACAAATGTTTTTCCAGAACCGGCACCTGCACTTACAACGCTGTTGATTTTGCTTTCAATGGCAGCCTGCTGTGAAAGATCAATTGAACTTTTATCTTTTTGGTTTCTGCTCATTTTTATACTCTCCCTGAAGGACATACTGTAAAGGTTTTGCGGCAAATTGCTTTGTAATCACACTGGGCGCAAGTTTCCCAGTCAAATGGATTTAGTGAATTGAATTTTCCATTTTTAATTGCATCAACATAAATCTGCACATACTGTTCTGTTTTGCTGCAAATGTTTTGAACTTCATCTTCTGTAAGCGGAGTAATTTTTGCAGATTTTGCTTTTTCACCGTTAAACTGTATGAACTTTTTTTCTTTAAGGTCAAAGAAAAATGCTCTGTCTGGACACACTGGATGCTTCTGATTATTCATAAGAATAAAATATGTGGGCATCTGGAAATCAGGAATGTAATCATCCTTGCCAAAAAGTTCATTTGTGCCTGGAATACTTGATTTGCTTGATTTGTAATCCAGAAGAACAATGTTACCTTCCGGGTTTGTAAGAAGACAGTCGATTTGCCCAGTGTATGCAAAATCTTTATCTTTTGGAGCATAGCTATACCATTTTTCTGTAGCAAGAAATGTGTAGCCAGGGAACTTGTTTAAAAGCGCAATAATTGCTCCTTCAATGGCCAGTTTGATCTGCAGCCCCTGAGACTGAAGAATCTTTCTTGCAATAGGACTTACGTCAATTGATTCAAGAGTTAATGAACGTTCAAACCCACGGTTAAAAATATCCTGGAAAGTTTCATTAAGAGTGTTCTGCTGTTCCGTAAAATAAACGTTTTCTTCTATACATATATTTCCAAATTCTTCGAGAATTTTATGGAAAATTGAACCCATGGTAAAATTGCTTGTAAGTTCCGTAGTATTATTCACCGAACCTAAGCCGCAGACTTTTTCAAAATAAAAAGATTTGGGACATTTAAAAAAACTTTTGAGACTGCTTTGGGAAATAATTATTTTTCCTTCAAATTGATTATTTTCTTTTTTACCTGAAAATAGTAAAGTTGAATTTTTTAGAATTTCCTGCCAGTTTTCCAGCCCCTGGGATTCTGCCTGCTCTGAGCAAAGGCTTCTCTGATTTTTGCACCATTGTTCAAATCCAATTTTTTGAGCAGTAGAAATTCTTTCTGGAAATGCTGAACCGCTTCCTGGAGTAAAGAATTTTTTCTCCCTGTCCAGAAAGTTTAAATTGTTTATTTTTGAAGAAGTTTTTTCCATCTTAAGACCAGAATAACAGATTGCAAATCCTTCAAAGTTTTTGGAAGAGGCACTAAAGTTTACAGGTTTGATGCTGTTCATCTGGTACAAGGCAATAAAGCTGTCGCTGGGATTCTTTTCTTCAAGCCCAAGCTTTCGCCGTTTGTCTTCCCGCAGGAAAGAAAGAGGAGTGTAAGTAATTGAAAGACTTTTCTGGCAGGAGTCGATTACAAAATGCTTCTGGAACGGAGCCGAAGAAACTGTTTTGTAAGGATAAACCTGAACTCCAAATTCTTTATTCTGAGGAACATAATCTGTGTCTTTGAGAATTTCAACAAAAAATGCAAAAGGATCCGGCACCTTAAAATCTTTGTATTTTAATTCAAGATCAATTAGTTTAGAAAGCTCACTGATACAACGGCTTAAAATCATGTCTGTGTAAGGCTGGAATTTTTCTTCTTCAAATAAATCCTGCCGCAGCTCAAACCACTTTCTGTTAATGTCGCCAAAAGTTTTACATTCTGCAATTCCTTTAATCTGGTGCTTAAAGTTTCTGTAAAAATCAATTAAGTTTACGCCTCCAGGAGTTTTTTTGTCTTTCCAGTTAACGTTTTTAAAAGAATATTCCCATGGATCAATTAAAACATCGTTTTCTTCAAAGGCACACATACAGTTTTCTGCTTTGCCAAACTGAATCAGTGTGTTTAAAAGATCACGGTTTTTCCACGGCAGTTCATTGTTCATTACCAGAGCTTTTACTCCTTCAAAACTAAAATTACTTTTTGTGCATTCAAGAATCTGGTTAAATAAACCACCGGCTCTGTAATTGATTAAATTTTGCCCGCTTTTAATCACAATTGGAATCTGGAAAAAGTCAAAATCCCGCAAAAGGTAAGGCTTGTAAATATCCATGTCGCTTACAGAAACTGCCATTTGTGAATAAGGTACATTTTCTTCTTCGTGGCAGCGTTTGATTTCCATGCAGAGACTTTTTAATTCACTTCTGCTGTCCGGGTAAAAATTGCAGACTGGTCTTGTTTCTTCAGGCAAAACAGATCCGCTGGTTTTAGGAAGGTTGATAAGTTGAATGTGAGGAGTGTTCTGGAGAAGTTCCTGATATTCTGCAAAATCCTGTAAAATTTCCGGAAAGAAAATAATATATTTATTACCGTTGGGTGTAAAAGGAGGTTTTTCCCATGCAGGATCAAAAAAGTTGTGTTCATCAAGAAAGTCACTGTATTTTTTGTATATTGATTCATAGTCTTGATCTTCTTCATCAAAATCAGAAATGTTTGCAGTAGTTTTTTTCCAGCTTTGAAGTTGAGGTAAAAGCCCAGAAATCCAGTTGGCAAAACTCTGGGAACTGTCTTTGTATTTTTCAAGAATTATTCTTTTTAAAAAAGGTTGATTTTTATTTTCTTCAATTAAATTAGTGGCAAAGACTTTACGCATTACTCCTGGAATAGATGATTTTCCTTCAACCTTGCACTTGATAGCTTCACTTTTAAAATTATCCCAGGCAATAAAACGCTGGCTTGCAACACATTTGATTTGCCCGTTTTGAACAATATAGTCGGCCCAAAGATTTCCACTAGTACCGGTGGGAAAAACAAAAATTGTGTTCTGGTCTTTAAGATTTTCTGTAATGGTTGATTCGATTAAATTCATACTATTATTATATCATTTTTTTGCAGATTGACCGCTGTTTTTTAAAATTTTGCTGATATTTTTTTGTAAAGTTGATTATTTTACACATTTACAGTGAAGTGTCCGTAATGAAAGTGTCCGTATTATGATTTTAAACTTGACTTATTGGGAATTATTAATCA
>JAEDJS010000108.1 GCA_016296205.1 Treponema sp.
CTTGACAGATTCCGTCATTTGGTCTATGATTTGAAACATCAGTTTTACTGATTGTGCTTCGAGCACGAGGTCGCTGTGCGACAACAGGGTGTCCAGAACTTTCTGGCGCCCTTTTTTACTTTATAAGCTGCGAAGCTCATCATTAAGCCTCATGCTTACTAAAAGTGCAAGAACTTCATTTTTCTGTCCTACAACAGACCGAACAAGTCTCTCCCTTGATTTCAATAGCCTTCTCAGATTTTCAGTCTCCTTGCTGCATATGTAGCTTTCTGGAAGCACATCCTTTGCAAGAAACTCTGAAATTGTCGATACATCATGTTTGTCTGTTTTCTTGGTTGATTCAACTCCGATTTTCACATCAAAACTTGCAGTTTTATATGCCAGAATCCTGTTCAGAAATTCTGTGTATCCCGCTACTGTTGTCGGGTACTGTTTGATTTCAGACAGGTTTTCAACCTTGTTTCCAATCCTTACATGCACTGTGAATTGTGTCTTGTGCAAATCAACGACAATGTAAACTGTCATATGACCTCCGTTTAACTCTATGGCGGAAAGTCTAATCGGTAGTGTGTTCCAATCTCCCATTCAGTCTCTAGGACTATAGTATGCTGCGGCAAAAGCTCTTCATTCTCCTGTAATAATGTCTTGAACAAACACCATTATAGTTGATTTATGTGTCTTTTCATTTGTTGCACTTAGATGTAAATTCATCTATAATTAAGACGCTGCAATAACTCAATATATTTATGTGTTATTCACGTATGCGAACACCAAACTATCTTTTATAGGAAGGTAAAAAATGATTTCTACAATAGCAAAAGGTTTACTGATTCCTTTTTTGGGGACAACTCTTGGTTCTGCTTGTGTTTTCTTTATGAAAAATAAAATGTCCATTCGCCTGCAAAAATCGCTTTCAGGGTTTTCAGCTGGAGTCATGGTGGCAGCATCTGTCTGGAGTCTTTTGATTCCTTCGATGAGTCAAGCAGAAGAGTTAGGAATGGGAAAACTTGCCTTTATCCCGGCAGTTGTAGGATTTTGTCTTGGAATGCTTTTTTTACTCCTACTTGATATACTTACACCACATATGCACATCAACGAAACTGTTGAAGGTCCCAAAAGTAAACTTAAAAAATCTACAATGATGGTACTTGCCGTAACTCTTCACAATATCCCTGAAGGTATGGCTGTGGGCGTTTTGTATGCAGGTTGGTACACTGGTTCAGTTCAAATTTCAGCGTCTGCTGCCCTGGCTCTTGCAATTGGTATTGCTATTCAGAATTTTCCAGAAGGTGCTATAATTTCCATGCCACTTCATAGTAAAGGTCTGTCAAAAACAAAAGCTTGCATTTTTGGTACTCTGACAGGAATTGTGGAACCATTAGCAGGAATTCTTACAATCATCCTTGCCCAATTCATAATTCCAGTATTGCCTTATCTTTTAAGCTTTGCTGCTGGTGCTATGATTTATGTAGTTGTAGAAGAACTGGTTCCAGAAATGGCAACCGAAGAAGAAAATGTTCACTCAAATCTTGGAACGATTATGTTTATGATTGGTTTTTCTATAATGATGATGCTAGATGTGGCACTAGGCTGATAAAGTTTGGTAAGGTCTGTTTCATTTTTTTTCTTTCATCATATTAAAGATTACAAGGAATATTATTAAAGTGACTGGAAAAATACCACCGAAGAAAAGTCCTGCCTGAATATTATCTCCTGTTTTTTCTTTCATCATTCCGACTATACCTGGTCCCGTTGAACCGCCTAAATCTCCTGCCATTGCCAGAAGTGCAAACATTGCGGTTCCTCCAGCTGGTAATTTTTTTGATGTTATGCTCAAAGTTCCAGGCCACATGATGCCCATTGTGCCATGGAAAGTTCTGACGCTCCTGAATACATCATGAGGGTTACGCCAAGCCAGCCCCAGCAGTAAAAACTGTGCAAATGGGCATGCTTCAACTATTGATGAACAAAGCACTTCTATTAATCCACTTCCGATTGCACAAAGGATTACGCTTATCATAATTCCTGTAAATGCTTTTTCTGGTGGCCAATTCTATCTACAAATTTTGCACAAATTGCTTGTGTTATAAAGCCAAGGATGAATATTGAACTTTCAAATAAGAAATTCATACATCAAATTTTCTTTAAGGCTTTTGAAAAACATATTGGTTAAGTTGTAGATTTGTTTATAATAAGCGTAACTCTTTTTGATTTTTTTAGCAATAAAGTATTAAAGATTTACGGTTTTTGGCAGTTCGAGAAAAGATTCTTCTTGGTTTAATCCTAAGAATCTACGATTCAGTAAACTAACTGCAATACCTGTTGTACTACTACCGCAAAACGGGTCTAGAATCCAGTCATTTTCTTTTGTAGAGGCAAGAATGATTCTGGCAAGAAG
>JAEDJS010000109.1 GCA_016296205.1 Treponema sp.
TAAACCCATAAAAATTACAGGAAAATGAAAACCGTCTTCCACCAATCCCAAGCGGCACAACCAGAGCACCGTCTTTATCAGGAAAAGTGAAAGTCGCAGTCTTTAAATCTGTTTCACTGCTTAATTTTGAGTCGTATTCGAAATAAAATTTTTTGCCACTCGGAGAAGTATAGCAGGCTTCTCTAAGGTCATAGGTGCTGGCCATAATCATATTATGAACCAGCATTATTTTTTCTGCTATTTACTACTATTTCCATGCAGCAGAAGAAACACTCTGGACAGTAACATTCGGAGCGTTCCCGCTTACAGAACCTTTAAGCCCCTTATCAAGCGTAACAGTAACCTCTGTTGAAGTATTGTTATTGTTTTCTGTCACACTATACGCTGTTCTCTCCCCCTGAGTAACAGGTTTAGTCATAACAGGTTCGTTGTCATCAACAAATAAACTATTTTGAAAGCTTTTTAAACTTCCTGCCCAACCCCCAAAAGTATCTCCAATACCAGGGATATTAGAAAGTAACTCCAAGGCAGAAATTACAGGTTCAATTAAATAACCTAATATTGTCTTACCGACATTTATCAAGCCATTTTTTATAGATGTTAAAACACCAAAAAAACCATCCCAAATACCACTTAATATACCCCCAAGAAAATCAGCAATACCAGTAACTTTATTCCAAATCCAACTAAAAAAATCACCAATATAACTAAAAGCCGTATCTATTCCGCCTATCAATCCATCCCATATACCAACGAAAAAATCTCCAATGACTCCACCAAGCCACTGAATTTTTTCCCATGCGGCAGAAGCAAATCCAATGACAGCGGCCTTAACTGCATCCCAGTTCCTAATAAGCATAACGATTCCTGTTATAAGTGCCATAATTCCAACAAGAATTAAATTAGCAGGATTGGCCATCATAACAAGATTAACTGCAATCATTACTGCCTTATATATCCCCCACGCAATCGCTGCACTAATAATAATTTCCCGAAGGTTCCATAATGTTTGTACAAACCCCACGAATCCCTCAACAATTCCCGGAATCGCCTGCATAATCTGAGTTAATGCCCCGGCAATTGGAGCAACATCAAAATTCTGAACATAAGTAATGAGATTCTGGAGAGCATCTTTTGCCCCACCCACTTCAAAGGCTTTACCCAAAGAAATCTGCTTATCCTTCCATGCAGATTTTAACTGCTCAATCATTCCAGCAAAAGACTTCATCTGAACATTAGCAACAGTTGCAGCAGTTCCTTGAGAATTAATCAACCTATTCTCAAAATCCCTAACAGCGTCACTACCTGCCGTCATTAAGGCAGTTATTGCTTTTTCTCCTATAACGTCAAAAATAGAATTTAACAGGCTCTTCTTCTCAACGTTACCCATTCCTCCAAGTGATTTTTCCAAGTCAGCGACAATATCAATTAAATTTCTGAAATTTCCTTGAGCATCCTGAACACTAACACCCAATCCCTCTAATTTTGCTCTTTTATCCGCTTTCCCAAGCTGAGTAAATATTGCATTTAAAGCTGTACCGGCTGAACTTCCCTTAATACCTGCACTAGCCAATGTTCCCATTGCCGCTGAGAAAGTTTCTATACTTTGTCCTGCCGTTACAAAAGACGGCCCTGCATAAGTCATGGCTTCAAACAATCCTTGCAAGTCTGTATTAGCAAGGACTCCTGTTTTTGCCATTACATCACTGATTTTATCCAGCTGAGCATCTACTCCGGCAAACCCTTTACTTGCCAAATCTTTTCCGTAAATACCCAAAGCGTCAGTAGCAATATCAACAGCAGTTGTCAAATCAGTTCCAGCCGCAGCCGCAAGATTAGTTGTACCCATAAGCATCTTCATCGCATCATCTGATGTAATTCCCGCCATTGCCATTTTATCCAGGGCACCGGCCGCATCTGTAGCACTGAACTTAGTAGCAGCACCTACTTCACGAGCCTTAGTCTGCATAAGTTCAAGAGTGTCATTATAAGATTCAGAAGTTACATCCAGATCCTTAAACTTTGTTCCCGCCTTTGTAACAGCATCTTCAAATTCAACATAAGTCTTAACAGAATCAACAACAGTCTTTCCGACAAGAGCCACCCCCGCAGCAGCAGCAACTCCAGCCATTGCCTTCATCGATTGCCCTGCCGCCTGAATTTGCATTTTTGTTTTCTGCATATCAGCAGAAACTTTTTTTGCAAGAACAGTAGAAGAACCGGCAATTTTTTTCATAGGACCAGACCAGTTATCAATCATTTTGAAAATCGTTGAAATTTCGTATCTACTTGCCATTTTTCTTCTTGTTCTCCTTAGCCTGTTTCTGAATCTGAATCAAACCGTCAATAAGCGCGTCAT
>JAEDJS010000110.1 GCA_016296205.1 Treponema sp.
TTCTGCTTGCCGATATATATAAATACTTCGGCTTCCTTTCTCTTTAATATAATTTAATCCGTAAATCAAAAAAGCATTTCCAGCAACATTAATAACATTCATTACAATGCTGACTTTTAAGCTGATTTTGGAATTTCCCATGGAACGGCACAAAGCAGCACAGGAATTGTAAATACCGATTAAAGGGAAGGAAAAAAGAATCCAGACAAAATAATTCAGGGCATTTGTCATAATGTCTGCTTGGATTCCGCCAAAAATGCCGCCGATAATAAATCGTCTTAAAGGAAGACAAATTGCAATAATCATAACACCAACGGCACAGCACAAATAAAGAAGCTGCTTTGCAGAACGACAGGCCTGATCTTCCTCTTTGTGACCAAGATACTGACTTGCAACAACGGCACCACCAGTAGCAAAAGCTGCAAAAAGCTGAATAACAAGCTGCCCCAGCTGGTCAATCAGACTGACAGCAGAAACACCAGGGGCACCAATGGAACTGACCATAATTGTGTCACAAATACCGATTGTCATAGCCAGAAACTGTTCTGCAACAAGGGGCAGTACAAGGTAAACGAGAAATTTATTTGTAAAAAAAGGTTTCGAATTATTCTGAATCATTTAATAAAGTAACATCCATGCGGTTAAATGGAATGTTGATTCCTGCTTCTCTAAAAGCTTTAATGGCGTTCAGACACACATCACCTTTTGTCTTAATAATCTGGTCTTTCATACACCATACAGCAAGAACCATATTAATTCCGCTTTCACCCGGAGTTGTACAGTAGGCAGCCGGAGCATATTCAGTTTTGTCAGTAATAACAGTTGGACATCTTGCAGGAACAGACAGAAGAACTTCTATAGCTTTGTCCAAGTCTGTACTATAATCTACGCTGATTTCAAAAACATAACGTCTGTATTTTAAGGTTGAATAGTTAATGAGTTTTGAATTAATAATTGTGCTGTTTGGAACACGAATAATCTGGTTATCCGGAGTACGAATCTTAACAGAAATAATGCCAACAGAATCAACGGTACCGGCAATGCCATCAACTTCAATGTAGTCACCAAGTTTCATGGCCTTATCTGTAATAACGAAAATACCGCTGATAAGATTACTTACAGAAGTCTGTGCAGCAAAACCAATTGCAACACCGGCAATACCTGCAGCACCCCAGATAGCACGGAAGTTAATACCAAAAAGCCCCAGAATATACATTACAATGATTACATAAAAACAGTAGCTTACTGCTTTAGTAATGTAATTAACAGTTTTTTTCTGCAGAGTCTTTTCTGCAGCTTTTTTAATAAGATGGCGGATTCCACGATAAACAGCCCAGAAAATTAAAATTGCAATAAGACTTGTAACAACTTTTGCAAGATTTTCCCAGCTTACATACTTTAAAAGATCATCAACAAGAAACATGCTCTTAATCTGTGACCACAGACCGTTTGCAGCACTTTTAGCTACTTCACTTCCATTCATAATTGCTTCCCTAATGAAGCATATATTAGTGTTTTTTTTTAATTTTTACTATTCATTATGGCAGCACAAATCATTTAAAAAGCAGTTATTACATTCCGGAGAGCGGGCCTTACACACATAGCGGCCATGAAGAATCAGCCAGTGATGTGCGTGTTCCATATACTGGTCAGGGATTCTTTCAATAAGACTTTTTTCAACAGCTTCAGGAGTAGAACCTTCTGCAAGACCGATTTTCGGACAAATTCTTAACAGATGAGTGTCTACAGGCATAGTATGCTCACCCCAGACAACATTCAAAACAACGTTTGCAGTTTTACGGCCAACACCTGGCAGACTCATAAGATCTTCTCTGCTGCGCGGAACTTTTCCATCAAAATCACTCATAAGTTTCTGACAAAGACCCATAATATTTCTGGCTTTTGTTTTATAAAGACCAATAGACTTAATGAATTCAATCAGCTTTTCTTCTCCAAGTTCCAGAATTTTCTCTGGAGTATCTGCAATTTTATAAAGAGGTTCCGTAGCTTTGTTTACGGATTTATCGGTAGCCTGGGCACTAAGGACAACGCTTACAAGAAGAGTAAAAGGAGATGTCCAAACAAGCTCAGACTCAGGAGATGGATTACGGGACTTAAAACGTTCCATAACCTGTACAATCTGCTGGGAAGACAAAAGATTCATAAAACAATTATACAGCAAAAAAAGATGACTGGCATCCACAAAGATAAAACAAATCAGGGCAAACGCATTATAACCGATTTTGTATTGAAAAATGGCGCAAAGGAGTGA
>JAEDJS010000058.1 GCA_016296205.1 Treponema sp.
CTGAACTCGTTTCAGGATCTCATCAAAAGAGATTCCGGATCAGGTCCGGAATGACGCTGGGGGTGTGTGTCACAAAAGAGATTCCGGATCAGGTCCGGAATGACACCAACCATTGTCATTCTGAACCTGATTCAGCATGACAGGACTTATTGGACAGCCCCTTTTAGTAAAAAATGCACAACATTTAACCAGCCGGGGTTTTAGGGGCGGGCCCCTAGGTGAAAGGGGTATGGAGCCAACGAGGTGGCGACTAGGGGAAAGGCTTTTCCCCTTTTTTATTAAATTCAGTCAGCAAAAAAGCCGATATATGACTTGTAAATGTCTCAAATTCTATTATATAATGGTAGGAAGTGGGAAAAAATGCCGGGACTAAATCAACTTAAACAGTTTTACACAGATATTCTCTCTTTGGGAAATGAATTTGAAATTCGTGCAGGTCGCGGTGAAAAAGCATCTCTTATTCCAATTCCGCCAACTGTAGAAGATAAAGACGATTCCGACGAATTTAAATTTGGGCTGCCGGTTATTAGTGAAGAAGAGCAGGCTCAGGCAGAGGCTCTTGCGGCGGAAAAAGAAAAACAGTCAAAGGATTTCTCAGATATTATTGGTTCTAATCAAGATGAAGTTTCTCCAATAGAAGTTGCGGGTCCTGCAATGCCTGATATGTCTGATCTTCTAAGTCCTGGCGGTGATATTGATTTAGGCGATATTGATCTTAGTGATTTTGAAGAACCAAAGGAAGAAGAACCAAAGGAACAGGAAGAACAAAAAGAAGTTCCTATTGAAGATCTTGATCTAGATGCCCTTTTAAAACCAAAGGATGCTCCGAAAGAAGAAAAAAAGCCAGAAAAATCAACTTCATTTGAACAGGACTTTCTGGAAAGTCTTAAAATTACTCCCCAAAAAGAAGAACTTCTAACCCCCGAGCCAGAAGAAGATTCTGCATCTATTGACGCTCAGCTTCCCCCTGAACTTCAGCAGGCAATTAATTCTCAGCAAAATACAGACATTCCGGATTTGCCGGATTTTGACGATGATATGTTTGGAGCTGAACCAGAATCTGCCAACAGTGATTTTGGTTTTGGCCAGCTGGACTCCCAGGGTAACGAAAACAATTCTAAGACTGATGAACAGGTAACTCCGGCTTTTAATGATTCAGTTGAAACAAATGATTTTAGCACTGACAAAAATGAAACCAGTTCTGTAAATAATGATGACTTTGGTTTTGGCGATGGATTTGATTCTGATTCTGGAACAAGTTCTAATGATTTTGGGACTGCAGATTTAAATTCACCGGGAGGTATCAATCTTAACACTGGGCTTTCTGACGACCTTAACGAAGGTTTTGATTTTACAGAAGCTCAATCTCAGGAAGCTGAAAACCAGCAGAATGATTCAACTCCAGACTTTAACCCGTCGGATTTTGGGGCTGCCGACTTTGGGGGCAATTCAGACTTTGATGGGGCTGCCGACTTTGGGGGCAATTCAGGTATTGGGGAACAGGAAGACCAATCAAATCCTTTTGCCCAGACAAATGATCTGTTTAATTCCGATGATCCTTTTGCTGCCGGGCCTTCTGATAGTTTTGGTGCATCAGCAGAACCTTTTGACACATCTGCTATGGACGGCATGGACTTTAGCAATTCCGACGATTCAGATTCTGGGAACGATTTTGAACTTGGATTTGACGAAGGCGATGACATGTTCAATATTCCTGGCTTCTCGGATACTACTTCGGCTAACTTTGACAAAAAAGCAAAATATGCAAAAGTAGATACACCGGATTTTGAAGGTGCAATTTCTGGTAATGGCTCTGGCAAACCTAAAAATACTTTTACAGAAGAAGAATATGCTAAGTTCAAGAACAATCTTCTGGAATATCCTCTTAATCTTAGAATTGCTGTAGAAGATCTGGTTGTAAAAAATGAATTCACTGATGATGCTGTTTTTGTAATTTTAAACAAGGTGCTCTCAAAAGTTCCTGCCCGTCAGCTTGCCAGTGAACTGGAAAAAATGCTGGACATTCAAATTGATGTTCCAAAGGATTTTGAACGCAGAACTGCCAGCGAATATGAAGAATACAAGAAGAGTGTTGAATATCAGATAAAGAACAAAATTATTCCGGGAGCAATCATTACTGCTTTTAGTGCAATTATGATTTTCTGTATTTTTGTTCTTTCAAATACATTTATCTACAAACCGTTAAAAGCAAGCTACCTCTACAAGCAAGGTTATAAACTTTTGCAGCACAATGAATATCCTCAGTCCGAAGAAAAATTTGATCAGGCTCTGTCTTATAAACCAATGAAAAAATGGTTCTTCAGGTATGCAGAAGGTTACCGTGACCACAAGCAGTATGATCGTGCAAGAATGATGTACCGGGCACTTTTGCAAAGATTTAATCACAACCTTAAAGCTGGCCTCGACTGGGCTCAAATGGAAAGTCAGGAAATTTATAATTATCAGGAAGCAGAACGAATATTAAAACGAGAAGTGCTTGACTTCCACGGCGACAATGAACAGGGAATTCTTGCCCTGGGAGACAATTATCTTGACTGGGCCTACGAAATTGATGATTCAAAATACGAAGACGCAAGAAGTCAGTATGAATATCTTGTTCACAATGGAAAAGAGAAAAATATCAACATGTTCCTTTCAAGAATGATGCGCTACTACATCCGCACAGACAGTTTAAAAGATGTACTGGCTTACAAAGAACATTTTATGTCTCTTCCAAAAACACTTAAAGCTCAGGACTTAATTGAACTTTCCGGTTACCTTCTGGAAAAACGTTACGGTGAACTTAAACCTTCGGAAGAAGAACTCAGATACAAAATTGAAGATGTAAGAAATCTTCTGGAACGTGCTCTAAAAGCCGATCCTCAAAATGCAATTGCTCTTTACAACATGGGGCATTATTTTATAGAAACAGAAAATAATTCCAGTGCAAAGAAAATGCTGCAGCTGGCTATTGATTCATTCAGGGAACAAACAACCAGAAGTAAACGGGACACTTACAAATACATTAACAGCTTCCGAATGCTTGGTGAACGTTACGCAGAAAGCCGTGAATACATTCTTGCCGAAGAAACTTATGTAAATGGAATTCAACTATTTGAAGCAAAAAACAGGGAAAGCAATTTTGAAAGCACACCCCAGATTGGTGAACTTTACAGCAATTTGGGGGATTTAAATTATTACATCTCCGGCGACATGAAAACTGCTCTCCAGAATTTTACCGACGCAATAGAAAACAAATACGACACTGCATCAATCCGCTATAAAGTTGGATACATTCAGTACACAAATAAAAATTACGCTGAAGCATTAGGAAGTTTTATTTTGAGTTCCGACAGTAAAGGGGATGATACTCACCTGCTTCTGGCTCTTGCAAACACTTTAAGCTGCCGTGGCGATAATTATGCGGCTCAGGGTTATTACGAAAAACTTTTGGATATTCTGAACAAGCAGAAAGATATGCATGATGTTCTGCTTCCACAGGTAAGAAGTGACCAGGGCGAAATTGTAGACACATACATGAAGGCTTCCAATAACCTGGGAGTAACTTTGCACAGAATTGCTCAGGCTACGGGAAATTCAAACTTCAACGGGGAAGCTATTGTTCAGCTTTCTAATAGTTTGCGGGCCTGGGATGCTTTAACCAGAAATCCCGATACAATGGTCAGACTTTACAGTTCAAATCTCGCCGAACAGAATATTAAATATATTACACATCCGGTAAGCAGCTACGAACCAGAAATTTACACCGAAATCCATCACATGCTAAGCGGTGAAAAAGGATTAGAATAATGGCATTGATTCAGCCTAGATGTCCAAGAGACAAAAGAATCGGAATTACATACAAGAAATACGCAAACCATATTTTAAAGGAACTGTTCCGAAAGACAATTCATCTTTGCAGTGCATTTCTTCCATATTTTTTTGGACTTGCAAAATTTCCATTTTTGATTGCTCTTGCAACCGTTCTGGTTATTTATATTATTTCTGAATTTCTAAGACTTAATGGAATAAATATTCCGATTATCAGCAGTGTTACAAAAGTTGCAGCCAGAAAACGGGACGAAAATAAATTTGTTATTGGTCCTGTTACTTTGTGCATTGGAATAATCCTTGCCGAATTATTATGGGAACCTCTTCCTGCAGCTATTGGGATTTATGCTCTTGCCTTTGGCGACGGTCTGGCAAGTCTGGCCGGAAAATTATTTGGCTGTATACAGATTCCATTAACCCAGGGTAAAACTGCCGCTGGAAGTCTTGTTTGTTTTACAGCTATTTTTATTTCTACTTTTGCAGCCTGCCGTCAGACACATATTGCGTTAATTATTGCCACTGTTGGAATGTTCGTAGAAGTTCTGCCATTAAAAGATTTAGACAATATTCTGATTCCTGTTGGTCTGGGTGGACTTGCAACTATTCTTCTATAGCACAAAATTATCTCCACAAATAAGTATTGTGAATTCCCTGCATGTAAACTACTGTTCCAACTGCGAGACAAGGAATAGAAATTCCCAGGAAAACAAAATTATCGCACAAAATCAAAACTGAATATCCCAATGCAATAAAGATGTATCCAACTGCTGCTCTTTTTAATTCTGAATTATCTTTCTGGTAAGCGTTGATGAACATAGATGCAAGTGTTGCTACAAAAATCAAAATTCGTAGAATTACAAAAGTCAATTTAAATCCCCAGATTAATGTACATGTTGAAGTAAGTCTAACTGTATCAATAGGCACAATCATTGCTGCAAAAATACTGAGCAGAATAATTGTAAGAATATTGCGGTTCATTATCTGTCTGAATTCTGTTTCGCTAAAAAGTGATGCAAACAGGAAGGTTAAAGGAGCCATGAATCTTGCACAGTAAACTATTCTCCCGATTATTTCAAGGAGCGGCAAAAAATTTCTCCAGATGCCGGTCAGTGGAAGAATAATTCGGATGCTTTCCATCAAACAGGATGCCAGAAAATAAAAGAAATAAACTACTTCATAAGATTGAGTTTTTTCAAATCCGTTTAAAACATAAATTGAACAGATTGCAGCATATAAAACAAAGCAGAGGATTCCACCGATTGATGCATAGAAATTGTATCCAAAAATCAAAGTTTTTGGAAAAATGTTTAAAATTCTAACAGTGTTTTCCGGGGGAACAATATTTTTTGCCAGATAAGCTGCAATATACCCGCCAACGTAACTTGCAAGAAGAAGAAATGTTAATATTATGAATAGAAGAAAAAATCGATTCCGGGATTTTATTGTCATATTTATACAATACTAGAGAGTTAAATTTTAGTAAAGTATGATATAATATGTCCGATATTTAAATATGGCAAAGTGTAACTAATTGAATTTTCTTTTGCGCTTGCTTTTGGAGGAAATTATGAAAAAATTATCAGTCATTGCAGCTCTTATTCTTGCATCTGCTTTCTGTGGATTTGCCGGAGATGTTGCAAGTTTTGCAGACATTGGTTTTTCAGAAGACGGTAAAACATATATCTTTGGTCAATATGGAAAGACCGATAAAAAATTTGAAGCTTGGGCAGAAATCTTTACTGTAAATGTAGAAAAAAATGATTTTGTGAGAAGCGAAAATTTTAAGACAGAACCATCAAAAAACACACGTGAATTAACAAGCAAACAGTGCTTTGAAGTTTTGCGTGAAAAAGCAGAATGGAAAATCAACAAATATAATGTTAAACACTACAATCCGGAAAACCTTCTGTATGTTCGACAGGGAGAAACAAAAAGTCCTGTAGACGAAATTGTTTTTAAAGACTACGACGCATCAACAGAAACAGACAACATTTACTGGCACATTAAACTTTGCCCTACTTTTGAAGGCACAAGCGGAAATGTTAAAAGCAGTTTTTACATCAACGTAGAAAAGAAAGACCAGAACGGAAATGTTGTTTTCTCTAAAAAAGTTGGAACTCCTGGTGTTAAACGAAAAAATGTTACATCATACCGCATTTCTAGAATTTTTACAGATAATACTAAGAAAAATGTAGTGTTCGTTCTTGAAAAAACACTGGACGATTCAACAGGAACTTCTATCCGCTACATGGTAGAAACTTTTGCATTATAAACTGCACTTAATTGTTTACTATTCCAGGTTGTCTTAAATTAAAGGCAACCTTTTTTGTTTTATAAATATTTGTTAGTAAATTTGTTTGCAAAATATTTGTATTATTGTATAATGCCAACCTATGGAAAGTTACAGCATTTTATTAGAGCTTGCCATTTTGCTTATTACTGCAAAATTTTTTGGTGTTACAGCAAAAAAGTTAGGCGCTCCTCAGGTTGCTGGCGAAATTGTTGCCGGTCTTTTAATTGGTCCTTCATGCCTAAAACTCGTTAAGTCTGATCAATTTGTTTCATATATGGCAGAGATTGGTGTTATCCTCATAATGTTTTCTGCAGGGCTTGGAACAAATCTCAAATCACTTAAAAAAAGCGGTATTAAAGCCACATTGATTGCCTGCGCTGGAGTTTTTATCCCATTAGTCCTTGGAGCAATTATGAGTTTCTGCTTCTGGGGATTTGATGGCTGGGGAACTCCCAATTTCTATAAATGCCTTTTCATTGGTACAATTTTAACTGCCACAAGCGTAAGTATCACAGTTGCAACATTGCAGGAGCTTGGAAAAATTAAAACTGATGTTGGCCAGACTATTGTTAGTGCTGCAATAATCGATGACATTATTGGTATCGTAGTTCTTACAATTGTCCTGGGAGTTTCTACTGGAACCGGCGGCTACCTGATTACTATTGCCAAGACAGCAGGTTTCTTTATTTTTGCAATTGTTGTTGGTTACATTACTTACATACTTTTCAGATGGTACGACAAACGACATCCTCAAACTCATCGAATTTCTATTTATGGCGTTGGCGTGGCTTGTATCTTTGCTTACATTGCAGAAAAATTCTTTGGAATTGCAGACATTACTGGTGCTTATGTTGCAGGTGTTGTTCTTTGTTCACTTAACGATGCCGACTACATTAACCGAAAAGTTGATACAAACAGTTACATGATTTTTAGCCCTATTTTCTTTGCATCCATCGGGTTAAAAACTACTATAAGCGGAATGAATTTTGAATTGTTGTGGTTCAGCATTGCATTTGTTGCTGTTGGTCTTCTTAGCAAAATTATTGGATGCTCCCTTACATCACGAGTTTTGGGATTTAATAACCGTGAATGTCTCGAAATCGGTGTTGGCATGATGACCCGTGGCGAAGTTGCCCTTATTGTTGCGCAAAAAGGTCTTGCCGTTGGAATGATTGATCCAAAATATTTTACAAGCGTTATCCTCCTGATTATTATCAGCAGTATGTTAGTTCCAATTTTTTTAAAAAAACTTTTCACTGGCGGTAAAAAAGCAGATGAGTAATTTATGCTACAAATGTTTCCGTAAAAAAGACAACTGTTACTGCCAGTACGCAAAAGATGTTGACTGCGGAATTAAATTTGTATTTTTAATGCACCCAAAGGAATTCAAATACCAGAAAACAGGTACTGGTCGGCTGGCTCACATCTGTCTTCCGGAAAGTGAGATTATTATGGGAATTGATTTTACTCAAAACCAGAGAGTTACAGAACTTTTGGCCGACCCATCATATTATCCAGTACTTCTTTACCCTGCCGAAATTCCCGTTACTGCAAAATCTCCTGAATTAAAAGAAAAACTTTCCACCGGTAAAAAGCTGCTGGTTTTTGTAATTGATTCCACATGGGCCTGTTCAAATAAAATGATTCGGTTAAGTCCAAATATTGCAAATCTTCCACACATTTCTTTTTTTGGTAATTACAAAAGTGTTTTTACTTTTAAAAGAGAACCAAAGGAATACTGCGTTTCTACAATCGAAAGCTGCTATTATCTTATAAAAGAAATGCAGACTTCCGGAATTGCTGATCCCCAGATTGATCCGGAACCATTAATGAACGTTTTCAAAAAAATGATAGTGTTCCAGATAGAGATGGAAAACCTGCGGATTCAAGGG
The DNA here is from genome assembly GCA_016296205.1 of Treponema sp. Taxonomy (GTDB): domain Bacteria; phylum Spirochaetota; class Spirochaetia; order Treponematales; family Treponemataceae; genus Treponema_D. The sequence goes on from JAEDJS010000058.1 coordinate 8,017, forward strand.
AAACTTCCAAATATTCATCCAAAAGATTCCCTTCCAAGAAAAACCCGCAAAGTTCCCACATTTGAAGTTGGGGGACTTGTAGAAAAAAGCCAGATTATTTCCAAATCCTCGGACCTGCAGTAATTATTCCGGCTATTTACATAATTTTTTTTACATATTTGTTTTTAGAATTTTCAAATCCCGGAGTATCCCCAGGTACTTTGGAAGCTCCTGATCCAACTGAAGCTGTAACAATAAAATCACTGGCTCTTGAAACCTGTTTGCCTTCTTTAGGAATTTCCAGTGTATTCTGTCTGCTAATAGTTCTTGTTACAGAACTAGATGTTATATAATCGCTATTAAATGCACTTCCCACTGAGCAACTTGGCAACCCATCACTATCAACCCAGACTCCACTTAATTGAACTTCATCTGCAAGAGTTGTAAAACCTTCTTTCCAATCCTGTAAATCAGAAACCGCCATTACAAACGCATCTGCAACACTTCCATTCATTGCATTTCTTAAAACAAGAATATCCGAATTTCCAATTCTTGAAGTAATTCCATCAATAACCCACAAATCAATTGCTGTATCACAACTGTCTGTTGCAGTAGACAATGTCAGGTCACCGAAAATTTCATCTCTACAAGTTTCAAGGGGTTCAAGCATTCTTAAATGAAGAACAATATAATCTCCGGCCTTTACTTCAACAGGAGGGAATTCATACTTAGGGAATTTATCATCACTTGCATTCTGGAATTCCAATCCACTTAAATTTCCGTCGGTTACAGCATAAAATTCAACAAATTCAAATTTGTATTTATAATCAGTACCAGATAATGTGCGCTGGTAAGAATTTCTTATTTCATTAATAACGATTTTAGGAACTCTTCCATTATAAGCCTTGAACCTGAGTGCAAATTTTAAACTGTTACCATGCTTGTCTGCAGCAACTCCTTTGAAAATATAATTTCTGTCTACAATCATCTGATTCTTGAAGGTAACAACAATTTCCTTTGTACCGTTTCCTTCCAGACCTTCAATATCAAATAGACCATACATTAATTCTTCTACTCTATAATCATCAATTTCTACAGGCTCAGAAAATTCAACTTTAACCTGATTTTCATTCAAAAGATAATGATTCACAATTTCCGGACTTTCTTCATCTGTTTCTTCAATGACAATTTCTCCTGAATCCATATTACAACTCAATGGCGTTATCATAAACAATACCGCAATAGCCAGACCAATTGCAGGAATAAAAGACCTTGCCATAAATTTAAACAACTTGATTTCCTTTTTCATATTATTCTCCTATAAAAAGTCAAGAAGATTGTTTCAACAATCGATTGACTTTTTTACGCTGTTCCGTAATGTAATGAGGAATAGCAGTTTAATAATAAGTTTGCAACGCAAACTTTAGATAAGATAAAGCTGCGCTATTTTAGCAGTTTTATCTTACACTCCTTTTTTTATTGAATTTTGTCCCAAGTTACATTTAATTATTGATTAAAATTTTAATTTTTAACCCAAAACAAATTAATTTTTTTAACACCGTTTTTAAATTTATGCACCTTTAGTTAATAATCAACTTTTCACATATTGAAGAAATAAGCAAAAAAGTTTATTCTATATGGAATAATTTTTATACAAAAGGTAAGAAAAATGGCATTAGATGAACATCTTCAGACAATTAGACACAGCTGTGCCCACGTAATGGCTCAGGCTGTACTCAAGCTTTTCCCTGGAACAAAAATTGCAATCGGACCTGCAATCGACAACGGTTTTTATTACGATTTTGAATTTACAGGCGACAAGAAAATTTCTGAAGCTGACTTTGCAGACGTAGAAAAAGAAATGCGCAAGATTCTTGCAGGCAACCATGATTTTATCCGCAAAGAAGTTTCAAAAGCAGAAGCATTGGAAATTTTCAAAGACCAGAGTTATAAAGTTGAACTCATCAACGAACTTCCAGACAACGAAACTATCACCACATACACTCAGGACACTTTCACTGATTTGTGCCGCGGACCACATGTTGCAAATACAAAAGAAATCAACCAGCAGAGTTTTAAGTTGATGAAAATTGCCGGTGCTTACTGGAAAGGTGACATCAACCGCACAATGCTTACTCGTGTTTATGCAGTTTGTTTTGCAAAACCAAATGACCTTAAAGATTACCTTACAATGCTGGAAGAAGCAGATAAGCGTGACCACAGAAAAATCGGTACTCAGCTTGATTTGTTCCACATTGATGATGAAGACCCGGGACAGATTTTCTGGCATCCAAACGGATGGAGCATGTACGTTACTTTGCAGGACTACATGAGACAGAAAGTTCTAGCAGACGGTTACATGGAAGTTAATACTCCAACAGTTATGCCACGCACACTTTGGGAACGTTCAGGACACTGGGGGCACTACCAGAAAAATATGTTCGTTACAGAAAGCGAAAAACGTCTTTTTGCTATTAAACCAATGAACTGTCCTGGTGCTCTTGAAATCTTTAACACACGTACTCGTTCATACAAAGACCTTCCAATGCGTCTTGCAGAATTTGGCCACTGTGCCCGCAACGAACCTAGTGGATCTTTACACGGAATTATGCGGGTTCGTGGATTCGTTCAGGATGACGCCCATATTATCTGTACAGAAGAACAGATTGGTGCAGAAGTTACAAAATTCTGTGCACTCCTTAAAGATGTTTACAAAGACTTTGGATTCGACAAAAACCTTCTTGTAAAATTCAGTACTCGTCCAGAAGATCACGTTGGCAGCGAAGAAGACTGGGACAGAGCAGAAGCAGCTTTGGCAGACGCATGTCACAACGCAGGTTTGGAATATGAAATCCAGCCAGGTGAAGGTGCATTCTATGGTCCAAAACTTGAATTTACACTTATTGATGCTTTGGGACGCCAGTGGCAGTGCGGTACAATCCAGGCCGACTTCCAGCTTCCAAGTGCAGAAAGATTGAATGCCCAGTACATCGGAAAAGATAACGAAAAACACCATCCAGTTATGCTTCACCGTGCAGTTCTTGGTTCTCTTGAACGTTTTATGGGAATTCTTATTGAAAACTACGCAGGAGCAATGCCAGCATGGTTGCACTTTGAACAGGCAGCAGTTGTTCCAGTTAGCCCGGACTTTAATGATTATGCAGAAAAAGTTGCAGACGAACTTAAATCAGTTGGAATCCGCGTAAAAGCATATACAGACGATGACAACATGAAGAGCAAAATCAAATACATTTCCAGCGAACACAGAACTCCATACATTCTTGTTGTTGGCGAAAAGGAAAAATCAGAAAATGCAGTTTGTGTTCGTTTCCGCTACTCAAGTGGTCTCCCACAGAAAACAATGAGCCTTGCAGAATTCAAAGAATACATCTTAGACAAAGTTAACAGTCACTTTAACGGAATCTAAT
>JAEDJS010000059.1 GCA_016296205.1 Treponema sp.
AAAACTGTTATAATAATGGAACTAGTAAACAGGTATGTTTGATTGAGTCCTGGGGTTATTTTATGGGGTATTATTTGATGAGTAAATATTATTCTGGTTTTAAAACTGACATCAATTATAAAAAAGAGTTAATAGGTAATAATAAATATTATTCATATTTTTATTATGATATATTTAATATTCTTTTGAATAAAATCTCCATTTCCCAGATTTTTGGTCCATATAAATCTTTTAGTGTTCAATCGGCTAGTACTTGGTTTAAAGAATTAAAACGCCTTTATAATGACATTGATTCAGATGCAATAAAAGATATATTAATTGATGGTGGTTTAAGTATATGATACGAAAATTGATATTTTTATTTGTATTAATCTCGGTGTTGTTTACGGGCTGTGTTTTTGAAGATCTCATACCTACAAGTTTGGCGTTACAGATTAGTAAACAAAATGTGAAAGTTGGTGAAGAAATAGAAATTGAAGGTTATTTATACAAAGCGTTTATGAACAATGAAACACATTTTATTGTTCATTTTGAAGGATGTCCAGAAGAGTATACCGTTGTTGAAGGAAAAATTTATGAGCGATGGACGAATGAAAATTACTTATGCCTTTTCCCAGTGCAAACAAAAGGAACAGAAGGATCTGTCCGATTAAAATTTGCTTTTGATAAACCAGGCGACTTTACATTGAAAGTTAACGGTTGTTCAATAAATAATGAAGAAATCGATTGCATGTGGAATGAAGATTCTTTTGTTTATAAATTTACAGTAACTGAGTAATTAGAAGTAATAAGTTAACGTAACCAGGTTACTTTTTGATGCAACCTGGTTATGTTAAAAAAAAGATTGAAAATAATAAAATCCAAATATCGACGTATAAACTGTTGGAAAAATACTAAATGATTATGGGGTTCTATAAATGGCGAAAAAAATTCTATTTTTATTAACCATGGTATTTTATGTTTTCTTAGGGGGTAAAATCACTTATGATCCAGGTGTAGACTTTGAAAATGAGAAACTTTTTGAAAGCAGTTTCACAAATTTTTGAACCTTATAAATCATTTAGTGTACAGTCTTTAAGTAGTTGGTTTAATAAGTTTAAAAGCATTAACACAACAATTGATTCCGAACAAATAAAACAAATCTTCAAAAACAAGGAATTTGAATTATGAGAAAATTGATTTTAATGGTTATTTGCTTATTTACATTATGTTTTAGTGCGTGTGAAGATACTTTGCCAACATATATGGGGTTAACAATTAATAAATTAGATGTTAAAGTTGGTGAAGAGATAGATGTTACAGGTTTTTTGCATTTAGTAATTTTAAATAATCAACCAAGATATATTGTTCACTTTAATGGTTATCCATCAAATTATCGCATTGTGGAAGGCACCCTGTATGAAAATTGGACCACTGAAGATGTTCTTTGTGTTTTACCTTCAAAAACAAAAGGAACAAATAATGGTACAGTTTTCATCAAATTTATTTTTGATAAACCAGGAGAATATGTTATGACTGCAAATTTATGTTCTATTAATGATCCTAAATTTGAGAATGAAGGCACTGATGATTATTATGAATTTAAAATCACTGTAACCGAATAAAAGAAAATTCAACAAAATACACCGCCCTTCAATTACCCAACGGAGGGAGATTTTAATGTAATCTGTTTGTGAGTTAAAAAATATCACTAAAGTCCCAATATAATTGGAGAAAATAAAGATTTTAATGTTGACTTATCCACTTTTTGGCGATAAAATAGAAACATATCTTTAAAGTGTGGACGGATGCGTATGTCTAAGAATAACAATATTGTCCCAGGTTTTGATGACGAAAAGGACGATAGCTTAAAAATCAACCTCGAGCAGATTTCAGAAATTGACGGCTGTGTTTGTATTTATTTAAACGGTTATATTGATACATACAACTCAACTTTTTTTCAGAAGAGAGTTACAAAAATTATAGAAGCTGGATTTGTAAAACTTATTTTTAGCTGTACAAATTTGAATTATGTTTCATCTACAGGTATTGGTTCCTTTACAGCATTCCTTAAACTTGTAAAACCAAAGGGTGGAGATGTTGTTCTTCTGGAAATACAGCCAAAGGTTTATGAAGTTTTCCAGTTGTTGGGATTCAGCCAGTTTTTTAATATTAAAGACAATCTTGATGCTGCAAAAATATTCTATAAACAGAGTGGCAGTCCTGAAACAAGTGGTGTTTTCCCAAAGATTTTTAGTTGTCCAATGTGTTCTAAACGTCTTAAAGCTACAAAAAGTGGGCGCTTCAGATGTTCTGAATGTAAATCAATTATTGCAATAGACAATCTTGGTCAAGTATCATTAGGTTAATTTTAAGAATTGAATATTTTGAATGCCTGGGTTTAATTTCCGGGCATTTTTTTTGAATTTTAAAAATCATTTGTTATATTAAGGACAAAATGTGGAAAACCTGTGGAATTATGTTGAAAATCAGTGGAAAACTCAACAAAACCGGTGGATAAAAATCAAAAAAATCCACTGAAAATTTCTAAAAAAAGTTTAAAAAACCTATTGACTTTTTATAATTTCATATATTATATAGAGTTAACAGTTGATAGATAAAATCCTCGCAAACCTAGATAATATAAGGGTTTGCCAAAAAGTTGATTAAAATCATTACATTTTATATGTTTTGTATGGTGGAAAACTGGGGGAAAATTACCAGTCGTTAGTTCAAAAAACTCTGTAAAATCACTGAAAAAAACTTTAAAACTTCAATTTTCCGTGATAAAATAAGAATAATGAAAAAAAATCTTGGATTTAAAACCGGCTTTATATTGCTAGGACTCTATATATTATTATTAATTCTGGGAACTTTTATTGGCAGTTCCATTTATATGCTTTGGAATTTATGCACTTTTATGGTTTCCGGTGAAGGATTAACAGGGATTTCTTTTGTTCTTTTTTGCAGAGGGCTTTTAATTTCCTTTCCAATTGTAGTTGCTTTGGAAAGTATGATGCTTACCCTGTTTTTAATTAGACATCCAGATAAGCCTGCATTCTCTATAATTATGTATTTAATTCTGAATCTTTGCGGCTGGCTTTTACTGGTTCCGCTTCAGAATAAAGTATTTTTGAAATTTCAGGAAAAATATTCATCAAATTTTGTTTCTATGAACATTTCTTCCGGTTATTTTAGAAAAAGCGGGAATGAAGTATTGTTTTTTTCTAAAGTTGATAATGGGTTTGGCGATGGGGCTTCAATCAACCTGGACTCTAATTCTAATAATGTTTCGATTTTTAAAAATCAACCTTTGCCTGCTTCAAATTCAATTTTCCGTGATTCACTTATAGAAAAAGCAATTCCAACCCCTGTAGTTTTTAATAAAGTCTTGTGGATTAACAACGTTTTGCTGAATGCCGCACGATTTGCTTTGAATAATGGTTACAGTTACTGGTTATGTTTTGCATCAATTGGACTTGCCCTGTTGAGTGTAATAGGAATTCGCAACTGTTCCAAATGGCGTCTTTTAAATACAAATCTTGTAGTTCTGTTTACAGTTATTATTTTGGCTTTTAATGCAGTTTTTTATGGAACAAAATTGTTTGCCAATGTTTCGCCGGTTGTAAACGGATGGTTTGCCTGGATTCCTGGAACAGAAAACTGGTTTATTGTAACGGTAAATGGAATTTTTGGTGTGTCTATGCTTGTTGCCGGTTTGATTATTGACATTTGCAAAACAAAAAAAGAAAAGGCTGGGGATTATGAAATGGAGGATGTTGATTTATGAAACGAATTATTCAAGTCCTTCTGATTTATACAGTAATTTTATTTGGTGTTTTTATTGGTGCCAGTTTTATTTACGGTGGTTTGCCAGAACTGCTGGAAGGAGCAAAGGGAAGTTATTGTTTTAACCGCGGCGTAATCTGGTTTTTAAAATTTTTGCCTTCTGTTTTGATGAGTGGTTTTTTGATTGGAGGAACCATTCAGTGGAAAAATGAAGAAGTTGCAACAAAATCACGATTTAGTAATCAAATTAAAAAAATATTTCAAAAGGTGTTTTTTATTTCTCTGGTGATTGCTTTTATTCTTACTTTAAGTCAGGAAATTTTTCTTCCGGGTTTAACAAGAAAACAAGAAAAGATAAAAGATAATCCAGCACTTCTTTCTAAATATTTAAACCTTGGAAAAGAAGCTTTGGAAAGCGGTCAGATTCTTCTTGCATATCAATATAGTGAAATGGCAATTAATATTCTGCCAAAAAATCAGGATGTAATTGAATTTCATCAGAAAACAAAAAATCTTCTGGATCTGGCAACCAGTGCAGAAAAAATCCACAGTAAAAATAAAGTCGAAAATATTCAGATTAAGAAAATTTCTAATCCTCTGGCAGAAAAGGATTCAAGTTTTTCTGTTCTGGAAATGCTGCAGAAAAGTGATACTGCCATGAAAAACAATGACTGGTTTGATGCACATTATTGGGCACACCTGGCGGAAATTTGCTCCAGCGGAACAGATGTAAATTTGCAGAAAGCTCATGCGATGGCAAATGGGGCATGGAAAAAATTAAGTGAGCCAAGAAAATTTGATAATAAAGAAATGGAAGATTTTTATGCAACAAAAAAAGAAGGTTATAAAAATCTGAACAGTGGAAATTTTCTGAAGTCCTATTATATTTTTAACAGCCTTTCTAACAAATCTCAACTTTTTGAAGAAGACCCTGATGTAAAAAGATATTATAATCTTGCAAAAGAAAGGGTAGTTAATAATTATTTCTTTATTGATGAAGCAGAGGACCTTAAAAAATCAAGCATTAAAAGAAATACATATTTTTTAATCCGCTACGAAGATGGAAGCTGTGATATGATTTTTATCAGGGGGTCGGCTACTCTTGGAAAAATCGGTGGAATGATTCAGTATCTTTATGGTCTTAATATTTCGTCTTTTGATAAAAACGGGCAGTTTGTAAAACAGATTGATGTGCCTTTTGCAAAAATGGTGGAAGAAAGCACAAATATTTTTACTGAACGTCAACTTCAGGAAATGGGTTTGAATGATAATGTAAAAAGTGTGCCTTATATTTATTTGCAGGCAGTTGATAGAAACACTGAAGGCATTATCAGTAAACCAACTGTTTATGGAAAGGAAAAAGATATTCCGTCTTCAATTATTATTCCAATGAATTATGTGGATTTTTCACTAATTAATCAGGCTGCAGATGGTCCTGCTACAATGGATATGTGGTCGTTGATTCAATTTGTTCCAAAAAGTACATTCTATGGATTCAGCTATGAAGTGTTTGCTGCAAATCTTGTTGGACGTGCATCTTTCCCGATTTTTGTAATCATAATTTTAATGTTTATTGCTTCTTTTGCATGGAATTATCGGGCAAATTCAAAAGATGTTTTCCGTTTTAAGTGGTTGTTCCTTTTCCCATTGTTTACAGTAATTACTTATATTTTTGTTGATTGTTGCCAATATTTGTTTACTCTTTTAAATTATGGTTGTGTTGGATTATGCGGGGCTTATGCAATTCTGGCGGCAGTAATCATTTATATAATTCTCCTGTTTATTTCAATGATGAATTTTTTAAACCGCCGGTCAACTTAAAATGAATTTTGCAATAACTGTTGTATTTTTAGTAGGTTTTATTGCTGCAGTAGCTTTTTTTATAAAGGCAATAGTAAAAAGTATTGGCAATGAAAAAAAATTAAAGAAGCTTTTACTTGAACCAAAAGGTGTCTGCATTATTCCCAATGAGCCTTTTGAGGGAAGTTTATATTTTTGTGCCATAGTAACAAGTAATTTTGATTCGGCAATTCTTGCAGAAAAGCAGATACGTAATACATTAGAAAATTATCCTCTGTTTGACTGGGGAATATTTTGCCGCACAACAGAAGCTTGCAGAAAAAAATTGAATATTCATCTTTTAGTTGAATGTTTTGCAAATATTTTAAAAAGAAACAATGCTCCCCAGGATTTGCTGGAAAAAATCTTTTTTTGTCTGAATAACAGTGAAACAAACTGGAAAAATGAATCTGGTATAAAACCAAGTGATTATCTTGCTGAGTTATTAAAATATCATCAGCAGGACAATAATGTTGCAGAATGCTATAAAATTCTTGGATTAAAAAAAAAAGCCACCAAAAACCAGGTAAAAAAAGCTTACCATAAACTGGCAAGTGTTTATCACCCGGATAAAGGTGGCAAAATTGAAGCTTTCCAGCAAATCCAGAAAGCTTACGAAACAATTATCAAACAGTTTTAGTTGATTTCTACTCGTGTAATGTGCGCACCAAGTCCCTGCAATTTTTCTACCAGGTGTTCATAACCACGTTCAATCTGATAAACGTTGCTGATTTTGCTTTCTCCATGAGCAGTCATTGCGGCGATAACCATTGCCATTCCGGCTCTAACGTCTGGGCTTACCAAATGATCGCCATGAAGTGTACATGGACCGGAAACAACGGCACGATGGGGATCACATAATGTAATTTTTGCACCCATTCCAATCAACTTGTCTACAAAGAACATTCTGCTTTCGAACATTTTTTCAAAAATCAAAACAGTTCCTTCAACTTGAGTAGCAACAACTGTCATTATGCTTGTAAGGTCGGCAGGGAATCCAGGCCATGGAGCGTCATCAATTTTTGGAATCATTCCGCCAATATCCTGATTAACCTTCATTTCCTGACCTTGATTTACAGTGAGAGTTTCACCTTCAAGCTGCCAGCGGATTCCTAATTTGTTAAAGCCGATTTTTAATGGTCTTAAATCAATATTGTGAACTCCGTGAATTGTAATGGAACCCTTTGTTGCGGCTGCCAGTCCGATAAATGAACCGATTTCCATAAAGTCCGGACCAATTGTAAAGTCTGTTCCGTGAAGTTTTTTAACTCCTTCGATGCGCAGAATATTGCCGCCAACTCCAGAAATTTTTGCTCCCATTGAATTAAGCATATTGCACAAATCCTGGACGTGTGGTTCACCGGCGCAGTTTGTAAGAATAGTTGTTCCTTCTGCAAGAACGGCCGCCATGATTGCATTTTCTGTGGCAGTAACCGATGCTTCGTCAAGGAAGATGTCTGCTCCTACAAGTTTGTTTGCTGTAAATTCAAATTTTCCGTCGGTAGAAACTCTGGCGCCTAATTCTGTAAGAGCCAAAAAGTGAGTGTCTAGTCTTCTGCGTCCAATAACATCTCCTCCAGGTGGTGGGGTAATTGCTTTTCCAGTTCTTGCAATTAAAGGACCTACAAAGAGAATTGAAGCACGAATTTTTTTGCTTAATTCAACTGGAATTTCATTTTTTGAAATAATTGCAGAATCAATTTTCCAAGTATGGTCTTCTACCTTTTCTACTCCAGCTCCAAGTGCCTGCAGAATTTTAAGCATAACTCCGGTGTCTTCTATATCCGGAATGTTGCGTAAAATAACTGGTTCAGTGGTAAGCAATGCGGCGGCAATACAAGGAAGTGCTGCGTTTTTATTTCCACTGGCTGTAATTTCGCCTTTAATGGGGAAACCACCTTCTACATGATATTCGTACATTTATTTCTCCTGCTAATTTTAATCTGTAAAAATATTATCTGTCTGCATCTGACTCATAAAATCACTGTGTGCCTAAATTTGTGCAAGTTGAATTATAACTTCTGTGGCTTTAATCATTGAACTAAAACTTGCCCATTCAGTTCGGGAATGAAAATTGTGTCCCCCAGTAAAAATATTTGGCGTTGGAATTCCCATTTCTGTTAATCTGCTGCCATCAGTTCCGCCACGAATTGGAGGGAATACTGGCAGAATGTTGGAATTTTTGTAGGCTTTAACGATTGAGTCAACAACTTGGGGATTTTTTTCCATATTGTTTCTCATGTTAAGATATTGCAGTGTATGGGAAACCTCTGCTTTTCCGCCTGTTGAAGATGCAACTGTCTGAGCAATTGTTTCTATAAGTTTTTTGCGGCGTTCCATTCCTGTTGTTTCAAAATCTCTTAGAAACACAACAAGCCTTGCGTTTTCTATTGAACCAGTAATCTGCATTGGTGCAAAAAATCCCTGGTAACCGTCTGTTGTTTCCGGACGTTCTGTTTGAGGAAGAAGTTCCAGGAATTTTGCGGCCATGGAAATTGCATTTACCATTTGTCCTCGTGCTGTACCTGTGTGGCATGCAATTCCAGTAAAAGTGATTTCTGATTTATATGCATTAAAACATTCAGTTTCCAGTTCACCGCAAGTGCCGCCGTCAACTGTATAAGCCATTTTACTTTGAATCAAGTTAAGGGGAACTTTATCCATTCCGTGACCAGTTTCTTCATCAGGGCTAAAGCAAACTTCAATTTTGCCATGTTCAATTTCCGGGTGTTTTAGAATAAATTCCAGAGCAGTTATAATTTCTGCCACACCGGCTTTATCGTCTGCTCCAAGAAGTGTATTTCCGTCTGATGTAATTATTGTGTCCTCTTGTTGGCCGGCTTTAAAAAGTTCTTTGTCTTCTCTTGGATCAAGAACTGAACCTTGTGCAAGAACAATAGTTCTTCCGTCATACTTTCTGATTATCTGGGGATTAACGTTTTTCCCGCTGACTTCTTCGCTGGTGTCTAAATGGGAAAGAATGCAAAATGGTTTTATTTCTTCTTTGCCTGGTGTAGCAGGAATGTATGCGTAAACATAAGAATTTTCTGTAACAGTAACTTCTTCAAATCCAATGATTCTAAGTTCCTGGGCAATCACATCTGCAAATTCTCTTTGTTGTGGTGTGCTGGGAATAATTCCTTCATCGGCACGCTGGCTGGAACTGGTACTGTGGATTTTTACATATTTTAAGAAACGATCCAAAAGTGTGTCTGCGTACGGCGTTTCAAAGATGTTGCTGTTTAGAAATTTCATTCTATGATATTACAATATTTTTGCTGAGGTTTCAATATTGATATAAATCGATATTAATCAATAAAATTTTGTAAAATTGTAAAATTTTACAGTATTTGCATAAAATGTCACTATTTGCGAAAAAATGAAAAAAATTCAAAAAAACTATTGCATTAAATTAAATTTTTTGTCATAGTTTTACCCATGGATACAGAAAACAGAGATTTTATGAAGCTCTTTAGAGTAACAACAATTTTTAGTGTATTCTGCATTTTAGTTTGTACATCAATTTTTGTTTTTCTTCCGGCAGAAGATACTCACGCAGCAATGCAGCCGGCAATCCCAGTAGCTAAAGTAGAAAAAATTAAAGAAGATCCATTTGCACATTTGGATAAAGAAGCTAAAACAGTTTTGAATTCCAAGAAAGTTGATGCAGGACTTAATTTGTATCGCCAGGCTCAGAGTAAAGCGGCAGTTGAATGGTTTTACACACATTTAACAGAAAACCGTGAAGTAAGTATGGCAATTCTTGAAGAAGCAGAAAAAAATGATATTCCCCTTCCACTTGCTTTTGCTCTTTGCCACACAGAAAGCAGATTTAAACCAAGAGCTAGAAATGTGAACACAAATGAATCAATTGACCGTGGACTTTTCCAGCTTAACAACACAAGTTTTCCATATTTGTCAGAAAGTGAATTTTTTGATCCAAAGGTAAGCGCAAAGTATGGAATGAGTCACCTTAAGTATTGTCTTAAAACAGCAGGAAATGAAATTGCAGCTTTGGCAATGTATAATGCGGGGGCAAATAAAGTTCGCCGTGGAGCAACACCACAGATGACATTGAATTACATCAGCCAGATAGAAAATTATCGTGCATATATTGAAGAACATTTTAACAGCGAAGTAGTAGCATTTTACAGTGAACAGTCTTTGGAAAAATTGCTGGCACGAAGATAAAAAGATAATAGTATTTAGAAAGAATATAAAAAGGGGCTGTCCCAAAAGAATTAAGCCTCTGTCATTCTGAACCTGATTCAGCATGACAGGACTTATTGGACAGCCCCTTTTTTATGCAAATTAATTAAAATTGAAGATTATGCTTCAATAATGCGAACGTTGATAACACCTGTTACAGCTTTAATTGCTGCAAGAGTTGCTTCATCAACTTTACCTTCTACATCAATAAGGTTGTAGCCTATTGTGTCGCGGTTCTGGTTAACCATTGATGAAATGTTAAGGTTTGCATTTCCAAGAATTGCAGTAAATTTACTTACAACGCCGGCAACATTGTTGTTAGAAACGCAGATACGTGTTCCGTTTGCTGGAATTGGACTGTCGATTCTTGTCTTTGGGAAGTTAACGCTGTTTTCTACATTTCCAAATTCAAGGAAGTCCCGGAGTTCTTTTACTGCCATTACTGCACAGTTGTCTTCTGCTTCTGGAGTTGATGCGCCAAGGTGTGGAAGACAGATTACTTTATCGTTGCCAATAAGTTCGTCGGCTGCAAAGTCTGTAGCAAGGAAAGATACTTTTCCACTGTTAAGTGCATCAAGAACATCTTCATTGTTTACAAGTCCACCACGGGCAAAGTCAAGAATGCGAACACCATCTTTCATTGTTTTAATTGAAGAAGCATTGATCATTCCTTTTGTGTCTGGTGTTTCTGGAACGTGAAGAGTGATGTAGTCTGCTTTTGCATAAAGTGTATCCAAAGTTTCTGCATGTTTAATTTCACTTTTAAGTGACCAGGCAGCTTTGATAGAAAGGAATGGATCGTAGCCGATAACGTTCATGCCAAGTTCAACTGCTGTGTTTGCAACCATAGCACCAATTGCACCCAAACCAATTACACCAAGTGTTTTACCTTTAAGTTCACAACCGATAAAGTTTTTCTTTCCTTTTTCTGCAAGTGCTGGAATTTCTGCACCTTTGCCTTTAAGTGTGTCTACCCATTTGCTTGCTGCAACTGCTGGACGGCTTGAAAGCAAAAGACCAAGGATTACAAGTTCTTTAACAGCGTTGGCATTTGCACCAGGTGTGTTAAAAACAACAACACCTTTCTGAGCAAGTTCTTTTACTGGAATATTGTTTACGCCAGCACCGGCACGAGCAATTGCTTTTACACTTTCTGGAAGTGTCATAGAAAGCATATCGTGGGAACGAACAAGAATTGCATCTGGATTAATAATTTCTGATGCGATTTCATAGTTGTCACGTGGAAAGTTATTAAGACCGATTGCACTGATGCGGTCTAAAGTCTGAATTTTGTACATATATTTGTCTCCTTTTGAACTAATTAATTTCAAGTGATTTATTGAAGATTGGATAAATATATTCAGTTGTGGGAATAGATTTATCGATTATATTAATGTTTTGATTAGTAACTAATTTAAGTTCACGGTTGATTTTATCTATATCAGAAAAAATTTTAATCTTATAATAATCCCTG
>JAEDJS010000060.1 GCA_016296205.1 Treponema sp.
GTCTGCTGGCCAAAATTTTTGTTAATCTCACTAAAAGTCTGGCGATTCATTTCTTCCTGATCTTTTAACATTCCGTATGGAACGCCGTATGCTTTTTCCAGATCATCCTTTGTAAGAACTTCTTCAGGACTGCCAAAAGTCATATCTCTGTTAGGGTAGAACAATAAAACATTGTCTGCATATTTTTTACTCAGTTCCAGCTCGTGGATACTGATGTACATGGGTGTGCCTGTTTCATTACTGAATTTCTTAAGATAATTGAGAGAATTTTCCTTCTGTTTGAATTCCATGGCAAAAAGTGGTTCGTCCATAAAAATACTCATGCTGCCGTAAAGTAAACTAAAGGCAAGGAGTGTACGCTGGATTTCGCCTTTGCTTAATTTCTGCAATGGTCGTGTAAGGACGTTGCCAAGTTCAAAAACTTCTGTTACCTCTGCCAGTAAATCCCGGTCTTCAATACCTTTTGCATTCCCCCGGAAGTTTCCGTTTTTGTAAACATAGCTGAGGAGTTCATTTGCCGGCTGTTGAGTTTCAAATTCCATATTTTGATAAATCACACTGGCCACAAGATTTTTCTGCTGTTCACCAAGAGCTCCAATGTTCTGGTCAAAAAGTTTAACATTGCCATTTTGTGGAATAAGCCGTCCGCTGGCAAGCATCATAAAGGTAGTTTTACCGCAGCCGTTTGGTCCTACTAAACTTGTAAAGCTTGATGGAATTGTTCCAGTAAAATGTTCAAAAACTGGTTTATTAATAATTGGATTGCCCGCTTTGTCTAAATCTGAAGGGTCGTCTGGATATTTAAAAGTAACATCATTGAATTGAATCATAAACAAATTGTATCACGTTCTGCTTAATTTTTCAATTTGACTAATATACAAAAAAAAATTATAATTTTTAATTATGTTAGTAAGTTTATTGGCAGTAAGTAAACAAGTTTTGATTTTATTTATTTTGATGGGAATTGGATTTATCTGCACAAAGAAAAAAATCTTTAGTGAAGAATGCATGAAGGGCATTAGTGAATTTGTACTTCATTTTGTAACCCCTTGTGTAATTATTAAATCTTTCCATCGGGAATATGATCCATCTTTGATTGGGCATCTTGGAATTAGTGCTCTTACTGCTTTGCTTATTTACATCGGTTCAATTTTATTAACCTACCTGATTCTCCATGAAGCAAATCCAGACAAAGATAAAGTAATGCGTTACGGTGCAATTTTTTCCAACTGCGGATACATGGCACTTCCTTTGCAGCAGGCACTTTGCGGTGATGACGGAGTATTTTTTGGTGCCGCCTATATTGCAGTTTATAATCTTGTGAGCTGGACTTACGGTTATATGATGATGAGCGGAGAAAGAAAAATCACATTTAAAAAGCTTATTCTTAATCCTGGTGTAATAGGAATTTCAATAGGAATGATATTTTTCCTTACTCCTTTAAAACTTCCAGAACCAATTTTCCAGTGTGTTACTCATCTTGCAAACCTTAATACTCCAATGCCAATGATTATTATTGGTTTCTATCTTGCAGGAATTACAGATTTTAGTTTTCTTAAAAGCATAAAATTTGTAATTGTTATTTTCTTGAGAATGATTTTTTACCCCATGATTACACTTGGAATTCTTCTCCTGTGTAAAATGCCTGCAGAAGTTCTTGTTCCAATGGTAATGGCAACCAGTGCTCCTTGTGCGGCAAATACAACTGTTTTTTCATTGAAATTTAATCGTGATACTAAACTGGCTACTGCTCTGGTTTCTATAACAACACTGCTTTCCATTATTACTATGCCGTTAATAGTAAGTCTATCAATGCTGTGGTCAGGGTTTTCTTTCTAAATGGAAGAAAATTTTATTCTTGGAGGAGCCGCCTCAGTTTTTGATTTAAAATCTATTGGTGACTCTTTTAAACAAATGGGAATCAATATTAAATTCTCTGACTGTGAGTTTATGAAACAATTTTCAAGACCTCAGGACAAACAGATTACAACCTGGACTGGAAAAGCGTATCATGGCGAAAAACTAATCCCCTTAAGTGAATATTGGGTGAGCCAGTGTCTGGAATCAAATGGAACAAACTGCTGCATCTCAGAAAATGCATTAAAGGCTTCCAGAGACAAATTGTTTTTTAATAAGTTGATGGAAGAAAACAATTTTGACAGTCTTAAAACCTTTGAAGATTTTTCCACCGCAGTTGATTACGTTAACCAGGGAAATTCAATCGTAGTAAAACCAAAAGGCTTGCTTAGCGGTTACGGTGTTCAGATAATAAATCAGTGTAATATTTCCATGTTGAATAAATCGTTCCAGGACGCTGCCAATATTCATAACCGGACCCTGCGTTTGTTTGATATGAAAAATTGCGGTGCCATGATAACAGAGCTTTTAAAAGGCGTTGAATACAGTGCCGATGTTTTTATTTTTAAAGAAAGATTTTCTATTGTCCGTCTGGCTCAAAAAGTTGTATCTAGTTTAAATGGCCGGCCTTGTGCTCTTGCCTATAAATTAATAAATCCATGCAGCCTAATAACAGATGCTTTAAAAAACTGGTGCAGTGTTCTGTTTTCTAAAAATGATATAAGTTTTGTCCAGTTTGATTTTATTGTTACAGATTCCAGCAGAATTGTTCCTATTGATTTTAGCCCACGAGTTGGCGGTGGAATAAGCCAGTTGATGATGGAATTGCAGAATTTTTCAGGGATTAATCCTTATGCCAGTGCAATAATGGGGCATACAGTTAATGTTCCGGAAGATAAATTTTTAGTTCAATTGAATTATTTAAGCGGAAAAGACGGATACGTAGAAAATGATGATTATAAACTTGCAGAAGGCACACAGCAGATTTATAAACATAAAGGGGATTATGTAATTTCTACTCCCAGCAGCGTTGGTTCCAGAATAGCAACAGTTGTTTTCCGTGGAAATTTTAATGAAGTGGATTTTGGCTCCTTAGTAATCAGGAATCTGTAAAAAATCAACTTTAGTATTATTTAAGATGTTGCAATAATACTTAAAATTTGATAAATTATTGTTATGATTATAGACGCACACGCACATATTTATCCAGAAAAAATTGCAGAAAAAGCAACTGCCGCCATTGGTGATTTTTACGACGCTTCTATGCGCTACCATGGTCACATGCAGGAGCTTATTGAAAGCGGAAAAAAGATTGGGGTTGATAAATTTCTTGTTCACTCAACAGCCACAAAAGCAGCCCAAGTTGAATCTATCAATAATTTTATTATTTCTTCTGTAAATGCAGAACCACTTTTTGTAGGCTACGGCACAATTCATCCCGATTATGAGAATTTTGAAGCTGAATTAAAACGAATTAAAGGGGCCGGGTTAAAAGGTGTAAAGCTTCATCCGGATTTTCAGCATTTTGCAGTTGATGCAGACTGTATGGATCCAATTTACGAAGTTCTGGCTTCAGAAAAAATGCCTGTTCTTGTTCATGCTGGAGATTGCCGTTACGATTATTCACAACCTCACAGAATTGCTCACCTTTTGGAAAAGCATCCTTCTTTGGATGTAATTGCAGCACATTTTGGCGGTTATACCCAATGGGCAGAAAGTGAAGAATGTCTTTGCGGTAAAAGAGTTTGGTTTGATACATCAAGCACAACATGGAAGCTTCCTGCAGAAGATGCAAACCGTATGCTTAAAAAACACGGGTATGAAAAATTCTTCTTTGGCAGTGATTTTCCAATGTGGGATCATGAAGGAGAAGTTGAACGCCTTAAAAAATATGATATTTCATCAAGTCAGATGGAAATGATTATGGGCGAAAACGCAAGACAGTTTCTTGGATTGTAATTAAATTCTTTGCAGATAAAAAAATGCCAGTTTGAAGTGTCCAACAATTGGGATTCAAACTGGCAATTTTTTTTGGATTTAAACAATTTTCTGGCCCTGGAATTAACCAGGACCAAAGTTGAATTATTTGTTCAAGCGAGCTTCCAAGTCGTCCAAACATTCAACCAATTCTTTTGGAAGATGTGAACCGAATTTTGGATAGTGGTTTTCGCGGATATCAGCAATTTCTTTCTTCCATCCTTCAACATCAACTTTGAGGATTTCTGGGAGAGTTGCTTTGTAGTAGTCTGCCAAACCGTCTGTGTTAAGAGAACCTTCTTTTGGCATAAATCCGATTGGTGTATCAATTGCATTGTCTTTTCCGTCACAGCGGTCAAAAATCCAAGCAAGAACACGGCTGTTATCACCGTAACCAGGCCACATGAATCCACCTGGGAGTTCAGGGTTGTTGTCGTCCTTGCGGAACCAGTTAACGTAGAAGATCTTTGGAAGCTTGTCCTGATCTTTTGCGCTTGCACCAATGTTAATCCAGTGCTGGAAGTAGTCGCCCATGTTGTAACCACAGAATGGGAGAATTGCAAATGGGTCGCGGCGGATTTTACCAACTTCTGCAGCGTTGATTGTAGAAGCTGCTGTAATTTCTGAACCAACGATAGAACCAAGGAATACACCGTGATTCCAGTTGCGGCTCTGATGTACGAGAGGAATTGTTGATGGGCGGCGTCCACCAAAGAGGATAGCACTGATAGGTACACCTTTTGGATCTTCCCAGTCGCTGGCGATACATGGACACTGTCCTGCTGGAGCTGTAAAGCGTGCGTTTGGATGAGCCATTTCTTCGCCCTTAGGAGCTTTGTCTTTTGGAAGAGCATCACGTGTGTTGCCTTTCCAGTCAACAAGCTTGCCTTTTGCCGGATATCCGATTCCTTCCCACCAAACGTCGCCGTCTTCTGTAAGAGCACAGTTTGTGTAAATTGTGTTCTTTTCTGCAGAAACCAGAGCGTTTTTGTTAGAAGTTGCAGATGTTCCTGGTGCAACACCAAAGAATCCTGCTTCTGGGTTAATAGCATAAAGACGACCATCTTCGCCGAACTTCATCCATGCAATATCATCACCAACAGTTTCTACCTTCCATCCTGGGATTGTAGGAATAAGCATAGCAAGGTTTGTTTTACCACAAGCACTTGGGAATGCACCTGTTACATATTTAACTTTTCCTTCTGGGTTTGTAAGTTTAAGGATAAGCATGTGTTCTGCAAGCCAGCCTTCTTTGCGGGCAAGAACAGTAGCAATGCGCAGGGCGAAACATTTTTTGCCCAGAAGAGCGTTTCCACCGTAACCTGAACCGTAAGACCAGATGAGTCCTTCATCTGGGAAATGAGAAATGTATTTGTGTTCAACATCTGCACATGGCCAAATACCATTGTCTTTTTCGCCATTGTTCAATGGTTTACCAACTGAGTGGAGACATGGAACGAATTCTGCTTTTGGATCTGCGTTAAAGATGTCAAGAACTTTCTGACCTGCACGAGTCATAATGTCCATGTTGAGAACAACGTATTCAGAGTCTGTTATTTCAACACCGTTTTTAGAGATGTTTGAACCAAGTGGACCCATACAGAAAGGAATGATGTACATTGTACGACCGTGCATACAACCTTTGTAAAGTCCTTTCATTGTTGCTTTAAGTTCTTTTGGATCGATCCAGTGGTTTGTTGGACCTGCATCTTCTTCCTTTATAGAAGAAATAAATGTGCGGCTTTCTACACGTGCTACATCGCTAGGAAGTGAGCGGAAAAGAAAGCTATGTGGTTTCTTGGCAAGTGGAGTTGCAAGACCTGCATCTACACATTTCTGCATAAGGCGGTCGTATTCTTCGTTTGAACCGTCACAAACGTAAACTGAATCTGGTTCACACATTGCAACACATTCTTCTACCCAGGCTTTGATTCCAGGGTGTTTAATTGAATCTATAGTCATTGTATATACTCCTTACAGGCTCCTATATTCCAAGAAACCTAATTTGAGTAACAGTATAAATTAAATAAAAATTTAGTTCAATATATATGGTGGAATTTAGTTAAATTTTGTTGATTTTATCGGTATATCTGTGGGTGTTTATGTTAAGAGAGAGTTTACCGGCAAGGGGTACATTTTTTGATTTTTAAATTTTTGTATAAACTACTAGACATGATTTTAAAAATCCTATATATTATAGAAACATTATGGCGTCTTACCCAAGTGGTAAGGGACTGGTCTGCAAAACCATTATGCATCGGTTCGATTCCGATAGACGCCTTTGCAAAATGGATGCTTCATCAACTGGAGCATCTTTTTTTTGCCTTCCGGAATGTTCGAGCAAAGCTGCATTCCGTTTATATATATTCACCGGTTATCAATTTGTTTGGTGCCGGTGTTTTTTTTGCTTTTTCCAAATTAGCTGGTGATGTTTGCAATCTGGCTATAAATTGAAAGAAATTAAAATCCGTGTTATTATCAACCCATGAAAAATTTAGTGGGCAGATCTGTAATTTTTTTTATTTTGTGTTTAAATGTTTTTTGTGTTTTTCCTTACAGTGGATTAATGGCAGGACAAAAGAATTTAAAAACATTTTCTACAAAGTGGTTTGATTTTATTTTTAGCCAGGACAGTGCCAGAACTGCTGCAATAATCAGTGAAAGTGCCGATGAAATTTTTGAAGAGCTTTTGCATAATTTTGGTATTACTCCTGATTCAAAATGGAAAATTCCTGTAACAATTTCTCCTTCTACTGAACTTTTTAATGCTTACATGACAAGCGTTCTGTTTAATCATCTTGTAATTTACGATTGTGTGCCGGATGAAGAAACTGCTTTTTCTGCTGATGCAATTCTTGATACTTTTCGCCATGAATTAACTCATTCTGTTTCGATTTTTTTTACTGCCGGATATGTAGAAAAATATCCTCTTGATTTAACTGTTGCCGGTGTTCTTAGTGCTCCTTCTTTTATTAAGGAGGGGGCAACTATTTTTGAAGAAAGTCAGGGGGGAAGCGGAAGGTTGAATAATGAATTTTATCTTCACATGGCAAAACAGGCAAAACTGGAAAACAAATTTCCAAACTGGTCCGACGTTTTTGGAGCCAGAGATATTTATCCAAACGGAAGTGAATGTTATGGATTTGGTGGAATTTTTGCAGATTATTTGATTCAGACTTATGGACGTGAAAAATATAATTTGCTCTGGTCTACTATGAATAATTCCGGACGCATTACTTTTCATGGCAGTTTTAAAAAAGTTTATAAAAAGCCCATTAAAGAAGTCTGGCAGGAATTTTATGATTGGGTGGAAGTTCCGCTGGTTGCAGAATTAAATGAAGTTGTATTAGATGTTTTCCCCAATAAAAAATATGATCTTTATAAATATAATTGCGGCTCTTCAACTCATTTTGCAACTTACAATGCTTCAAGTTCATACGTTTTGCTGGACGGAAAAAAGTTTCTGCGTATGGCAAATGTGTGCGGTCTTGCCCTAAGTGAAGACGGAAAATTTCTTGCTGTTTCTTATTATGATTTTAATTCCCAGAATATTAAAACAAAGGTCAAAGTTTTTGATACAGAAACTGGTGGTGGATTTAAGGAAATAAGTGAATCCTGTCTGCGGGACGGAACAATTGTAACTGTAAACAAAAAAAATTATCTTGCTGCGGTAAAATCTTATAGTCAGAATCAAAAAATTGTTCTGTTTGATTTTATGAATGGAAGTCTTGTAAAAGAATTTGATTTGCCTCAGCATGTTTATTCATTAACAAACGGTGGTTACGGGCAGCTGGCCTTTCTTACTAAAAATAATGATAACTGGAAAATTTGTGTTACTTCAGGAAATATTCTGGAAGGTGATTTTTTATTTGTTGAATATAACCCGGGCACAAAATTACAGAATTTTAAAATGCGAAGTTTAATGCTTACAGGGTTGCGTAAAGAAGGTGACAAAATTGAACGTTCCTTTGCATTCAGTTATGGAGCCCAGAAAAAAATTCCACGATTGGGATTTTTTGATGTTGAAGGTTTTGGAAATAATTTTCAGAGCCGGTTCAGGTTGATG
This sequence comes from Treponema sp., assembly GCA_016296205.1. GTDB lineage: Bacteria > Spirochaetota > Spirochaetia > Treponematales > Treponemataceae > Treponema_D. The sequence continues at coordinate 7,901 of JAEDJS010000060.1, forward strand.
GAAGATGAAATTTCTGGTGGCGTTTACGAGCCTGCCTGCTGGAATAATAAAATTTTGTACAGTTCTCACAATTACGAGAATTTTCATCTGCACCAGATTGATGTGTCTAAATTCAAGTTTAATGAACTAGACGGAATTTGGGAGCGGAAAAATTTTGAATTACAGAAACAGGATGTTGATGCTGAATTTATTGCAAATTCAAAGCCTTACAAAAAGTTGTATTATAATAACGGAATTTTACTTCCTGTTTCCATTGTTCCTCAATATGGATTTTCATCTTTGGACGATTCTTTGACTCTTTACAATATTGATTCATCGGAACTGATTTTATTTCCTGGTGTTACCTGGGTTACTTCTACTCCATGGGATTCTGATTTTCTGATTGCTTCAATGGGTTATGATCTGTTTACAAATTCTTTTGGAATTCAAGCTTCGTTTTTTAATAAAACTGATACTGGCTTTTTTAATTACATGGTAACTCCGCAAATAATTTTTGATCAGGAAGGTTTTAAACAGGTTTCTAATGCTGCAGAAATTTCTTCACAGATTTTTTTGAATAACAATGTTTCGTTTTCTGCAAGTGATTCAAATGTAATTTTTTATGGCCGCCCTCAATATTTGACTTATGATGAATTAAATGTTCGTGTTCAGAATCCAAAATTTGGTGAGAGCTTTACAGATTATATTGGCTATATGAGAACAATGTGGAATTCTAATCTTGCCGTTGTTGCCAATGTTGCAAGCTTGAGCGTTTCTAATGTTCATAAAAATAACAGCCGACGTAATTCACTTGAAGGTGGTGCTTTTTCTGTAAATTTAACAACTGACTGTGCATGGAACTCTTCTGACAAATCCGCTGATTCATATTTTAATCTTGGGTGGTCTGCTGCTGGTTGTGCTGCAATTCCACTGCCTGTAAATGCCAGTTTAAAATTCTATCCTTCTAAAACTTCTTTTATTAATTTTTCTGCAGAAGTGTTGCTTTTTAATCAGGAAATTCAAAAATCAATTACATGGCTTCCGTTGTATTTTAATCATTGGGGAATTACTGTTGATTATAATGCTCAGTGGAAAAATCAAAATTCAAACTGGCAGTTTTTAAAAATTGCTCAGGATTTTAAAACCATCGGGGATAAGGAATTTGTTGATTACATCAGTTTGAATTTAAATCTGAAGGCTTCTGTTAACTGGGGTAGTTTAACAAGTGGTACTGGTTTTGGTGTCGGAGTGATTTATCAGTTCCATGGGGTAAAAGAAAACCAGTCGCCCTGGGGAATTAATATTTCTTCTTCACTTTATTTTTAATTGCAATTAGTTTATAATAATCAAAATTTTAAAATAGTGGAGTTTAAAAATGAGTGAATTAAACGATGTCTATGATTTTACAATTATTGGTGCAGGACCTGCTGGTCTTGCTGCCGCTCAATATGCTGCACGAAGCAATCTTAAAACTCTTGTAATTGATATGAGTATGCCTGGTGGACAGGTAATCAATATTTTTAAATTCGAAAATTATCCTGGGTTGTGGCCAGCTGTTAGTGGTACTGATTATGTTAAGAATGCCAGAGAGCAGGCAGAAAGTTTTGGTGCCAGAATTATTCAGGCAATTATTACAAGTGTTGATAAAGTAAAAGATGATTTTATTCTTCATTTTAGAAATGGTGAAGTAAAGACAAAAGCTCTCTGTCTTGCAACCGGTGCTGAACATAGAAAACTTGGTATTGAAGGTGAAAAAAAATTTGAAGGCCGGGGTGTAAGTTATTGCGCAACCTGTGACGGTCCGTTTTTCCGCAATAAAAAAATTATTGTTGTTGGTGGCGGAGATAGTGCTTGTGATGAAGCAAATTATCTTTCTACACTTTCTGATGATGTTACTCTCATTCACAGAAAAGGTCAGTTTCGTGCTCAGAAAGCTGTTGCTAACAGAGTTTTGAATAATCCAAAAATCAAATGCGTATTTAATACAACTGTTCAGGAAATAAAAGGCGATATGAAAGTTACTTCGATTGTAATAAAAAATACTGTTACTGGAGAGCTTTCTGAAATTCCTGCTGATGGTGTTTTTATTTTTGTAGGAATGATTCCCCGTACTTCTTTATTTGAAACACTTCCTGTAGACGAAGCAGGTTACATTAAAACTGATGAAAATATGCACACTCTTATTCCTGGTCTTTTTGCAGCCGGTGATGTTCGGGCAAAGAGTTTCCGTCAGGTTGTTACAGCATGTGCAGACGGTGCGATTGCAGCTAATGAAGCACTTCATTATATTCAGAATTTAAGACACGAGGAATATAAATAATGTTCTTTAACTGCCATAAGAATTTTAGTCGCAGAATTGTTTTTCTCTTTTTTATTTTTGTTCTGATTTTTTTTATTCCTCAGAATTTACAGGCAGAAAAAAAACTAACAGTTAAAGACATTCCCGATAATGCTGATTTCTGGAGTCAATATCCGGCAGATGTTCTGGCAGATGCACTTGTTGAGCGGATGGATGATGAAGAACTTCTTTCCCAGGTGTTAATGTTCGGGTGGACAGGTTCAACTCCCACTGAACTTTTAATAAGGTGGGTTAGGGACAGAGGTCTTGGCAGTGTTAAAATCTTTGGCTGGAATACAGATGATATTAACATGGTTTCTAAAAGTGTTAAACTCCTGCAGGAACTTTCCCAAAGTCGTACAAAAAAAATTCCTCTGTTTGTTGCAACTGATCAGGAAGGCGGATGGATAAGACATGTAAAAGGTCAGACAAGTGATACTCCCGGTAACCTGGCAATCGGAGCCAGTGGTTATACCATGGATGCTTATCTTTCCGGTTATTATATCAACAGGGAAATTAAAACACTGGGGATAAACATGAACTTTGCCCCAAGTATTGATATTTACAGTAATGTTAATTCAACAGTAATCGGCCCAAGATCCTTTGGGAATGATCCGAATGTTGTTGGAGCAATGGGAGCGGCTTTTGCGGCTGGCAGTATGGCGGCAGGAGTTATTCCTACAGCAAAACATTTTCCCGGTCATGGAGATACTGCATTAGACAGCCATGGAAAACTTCCCCAGATAAATATTGATTTAAAAACTTTGAATGAGCGGGAACTGGTTCCTTTTAAAATGCTTATTCAGCAGAATGTTTCTGCAATTATGAGCGGTCATTTGAGTTTTCCAAAAATTCGGGGCAATAATGAACCGGCTTCTCTTTCAAAATTTTTTTTAACTGATATTCTTAGAAATCAACTTGGTTATGAAGGTTTGATTATTACAGATGATAT
>JAEDJS010000111.1 GCA_016296205.1 Treponema sp.
AACAGGCACGTTTGCACCATTTACAACCACAAAAACAGGCAAAGCCGCACCTACAGAAGAAGCACCAACTTTGAAAATCAAACTGATTTTTTCTTTATCAACGGCAGTTACCGTTAAATCAGGAGTTGCCACAAGAAAAGTATTTCCAGCATCAGGAACAACAGAACCGATAATTGCACGAGTAACCGCACCACAACAAGGACAAGCCATTTTAATTACCTCACAAAATCAAGCTTGAGTTGTCAAATAATATTTTACAACTCAAGCCGAAAATCTCACGCCATACAGGCGGAATTACCAGTTGGAACCACTGCAGGCACAACCACCCCCTGCATAAGGCATATAGCGGCCAAGATTGTTAAGAAGGTATCTTGACTGCTCGCCCTGAGCAAGTGCAAGCTGAGCAGACTGAAGCTCATTGTTAAGAGCCGCATTTCTGTCTCTAAGATCCTGAATCTGCTGCTGGATCATAAGAGCGCGTGTCTTCTCACCGTCTTCATGAATAGCAGTTGTGATAGCGCAAGTGTTCTTTGCGTTTTCATAGCGTACTGCATCAATGTTACGGTTAGTTTCACAGCAACACTGCTGAGAAGCAAAACGATTTTCTGCAATACCCATATTTACAGAATTAAATCCGCAACAGAGCTTGTCAGAAATTTTTGCGCCGGCATCCTGAACCATAAGACCAATATTTCCAATAGTTTCACGAACATTGGAAATATCACGCTGCATAGTCTGATTGTTAAGCCCATCAGTCAATTCTGCACGAGTCAAAGACCCCTGAGCCGCTGCATTGTAACCATAACCATCAGGCGAAAGCAAACGCAGGAAAATCAAATACATAAATGGATTGTTCATCCAATTATTCCAACCGCCTCCATTCATGAGGCAAACATCGCTCGCTGTCATCTCCGACATGAAGCACCCCCTTAAAAAATTGCGTAAATACGCATTTTTTCCAATTTTATTTCTTCAAGGATCTAATCATCCTCAAACCTTCATTTATTTGCTGTTCACTTATCCCCTGCCTTCTGGCCATCTGAACAGCTTCATTAATCTGATCATCAGACAAAGTTCTGAATCTATTCTGAACAGTACCAATCGGCATATCTTCAGGAGCTGTCTTAATCGCTCCCCTATTATTCATCATCTGAGCAACATTCATTTTTCATGTCCCTTTGCGGCACTTTCCGCCCCTTTTTGACCCTGCAGAACCTGAGAAAGCAAAGATTCCATTCCAGCAAGCCTTTGATTAAGATTCTGGATTTCCTGCTGATTACTTTCCGCAATTTTTGAAGAATCCACTGGAAGCGGAATTTCTTCATAACGAAAGCGCTTCAAAGTCTGCATTCCGTGATTGTCTACATCCTTCCAGTAGAACTCCTGGGCATTGTTGTCAAACAACAGCCCAACCTTTCCTGCAGGAATCTGAAAATCCTTAACAGCCTGAAAGCCGGAAAGACTTTCATAAATAACATTAGGATTCCCCATATTCATTCCAAACTGAGGCAGCGGAAAATTAAAATTATTAATACCAGGCATAAATGAATTATTCATGATTCAAATATAAGCCCATTCAATTTTTCATTTTGATAAAAAAATAATAAAAAAATAAACTTTTTTTGAATTACTATTGACAATTCAACATAAAAGATGTATATTATAACCATAGCAGGAACGACAGCCTGCAAGGAGTAAAATTATGACAAGCACAGAAAAAGCAAAAGCAATCAGAACAGCATTAAAAGAAGCCGGATTTAACCAGAAACAGATCAGCGTTAAAAAACAATTCGGAGGCTATTCAGTAGCATTCTATGTAACAATCAGAGATGCAAATATTGATAAAAGTTCAATCGAAAACATCGTAAACAAATTCAAATCAATTGATCGAGATGAAATAACTGGTGAAATTCTTGCTGGCGGAAACGATTATGTTTTTGTAAAAAAAGTAGCTTAAAAAACACGAGGCCTTTAGGCCTCAAATCACCCTGACCATCTTCTCCCTCATTGCGTGCAGTTCCTTGGTAATCACACCAGGACACACGCAGAGGAAATCAGCAATAAAACCGCAGTCCTTCCCCTGAACATAATACAAATCAAAAATCTTCAACTGGCGTTCAGAAAAAAGAACTTTACTTTTAAGCTCTTCTATTTTACTTTTATCCGCGAACTTAAAATAAGAATTAATCAATTTTACTTTGTCG
>JAEDJS010000061.1 GCA_016296205.1 Treponema sp.
ATGGCATTGACAAATATCATAGGAGTTCAGCATGACAAATACTTTTGGGACAGCCCCATTCTGATTATACTGAAATGCCAAAACATTCGCAAATCTGCCAGGCAAGTCCTGAATCATCACAATTTCTGGAAGTTATAATGTCTGCGGCGTTTTTAACTTCTTGGGAAGCGTTGGCCATTGCAATTCCAGTGCCAGAAACTCTAATCATTGATATATCATTTTCGGCGTCTCCGGCAGCGATGGAATCTTCTAGCTGAATGTTTAAATATTCACAGATTTTTAGAACGGCTTTGTCTTTTCCACTGGTGGCAGGAATTATTTCTAGTAAATATGGAGTTGACTGAACCATCTGCACTCCATTATCATCTGCCCAATTTTGCATTTTACTGCGGAAATCACTTAATTTCTGGAGATTATATGCTTCAACACACAAACATTTGCAAGGTCCCTGAGTTAACGGTGAAGTGATATCTTGTGAAAAAATTACTGGGTTTTTGATGATTTTTCTGTAGAATTTTAAAGCGTCACAGTCGTCTGGAGAAATAATGTGGGTGTCACTAAAGGTGTGCATGTGGAGATCCATTTTTTTTGCCTGCTGGCTAAGGAATTTTGTATGCTCAATAGAAAGGCAGTTTCTGTGGAAAACTTTCTGATTTTTACAGTCAAAAAGTTGGCCTCCATTGTAAGCACTTAAAAGAACATTGGGAAAATTAAATTTTAATTCATTTTGAACATCTTTTACGCTGTTTAAATCACGGCCGGAGCAAAGAACAAGATAATTGCCGCAGCTACACCATTTATTAAAAACTTTAAAGGTGAAATCAGAAATTTTTTTATTTGAATCAAGCAATGTGCCGTCTAAATCTGTAAATAAAATTTTTGCCATATTGTCATTTTAGTGAATTTTTATATTTTTGTAATCATATATTTGAACTTTGCTTTTTGTATTGAAAATAAAAAAAATAATATTTATAATAAAAAAACATTTTGAATCAATTTCAAGGAGAAATAAAAATGAAAAAACTTATTACAGTAGCAGTTGCCGTTGCAGCACTTTTTGCAGTAACTGGTTGTGCAAAAAAAGAAGGTGCATCAATTAAAAGTGCAGAAGATCTGGTTAACAAAAAAATTGGTGTTCAGGCCGGAACAACTGGAGAAATTTACGCAGCAGATGTAGAAGGGGCTGATGTTCGTTCATTCAAAACAGGTATCGATGCAAGTCTTGCTCTTGCAAATGGTTCTATTGATGCAATCATTCTTGATGAACTTCCAGCAAAAGAAATTGTAAAACGTAATCCAAAGCTTGTAATTCTTGAAGAAGAATTCTCTGTAGAAGATTATGCAATTGCAGTTAAAAAAGGAAATAAAGAATTGCTGGACTCTATTAACAGCACAATTGCACGTATTAAAGAAGATGGAACTTACGCATTACTTGAATCGGCATTTATGAATGTTGAAGGCGAAGTTAAGATTCCTGAAATCGAATCAGTTGATACAAAAGAAATTGTTCGCATGGGTACAAACGCAGCTTTCCCTCCATTTGAATATGTTGAAGGGGACAAGGTTGTTGGTTTTGATGCAACAATGTCTGAAATTATTGCAAAAGATTATGGTAAAAAACTTGTTATCGTTGACATGAACTTTGACGGCCTTATTGCCGCAGTAAGCTCAGGCGCAATTGATTTTATTGCTGCTGGTATGACAGCAACAGATGAACGCCGCGAAAACGTAGACTTCAGTGAACCATACTACCAGTCAAAACAGGTAATTATCGCTCGCAAATAATTTTTTACAGGAAATGTAGGTTCCTATAGAACTTAAATTTTCTAAATAATTTTCCCAATTCCAGGAGTAATAAATGTTCCAGAAATTTTATTCAGTAATGATCGCAAAAGACCGTTGGTTTCTTATTCTTCGGGGATTGGGGAATACCCTTTTAATTTCTTTATGCGCACTGGCAATAGGCACAATTCTTGGTTGTATTTTTGCATTGTGCAGAATTTCAAAAAGTAAAACATTAAATATTATTGCAAATATTTATACAACAATTATCCGTGGTATTCCAATGGCAACTCAACTTATGATTTTTTACTTTGTTGTTTTTAGTCCCATGGGTTTAAGTAATGCTCTTGTTGTTGCAATCATCGCATTTGGAATCAACAGTGGTGCTTATTGTACAGAAATTTTCCGCGCTGGAATTCAAAGTGTTGACCGGGGACAGATAGAAGCTGGTCGTTCATTGGGATTAAACTGGTGGAAAACTTTTACACGCATTGTTGTTCCTCAGGCATTTAAAACAATTCTCCCAACTTATACAAGTGAATTTATCACTCTGATTAAGGAAACATCGGTTGCATCATTTATTGCCGTTGTTGATTTGCAGAAGGCCTGCGATAATATCCGAAATTCAACTTATAATGCATGGATTCCACTTTTGAGCTGTGCTGCAATTTATTTGTGCCTTACTCTTGGACTTACAAGATTGTTTGGCATTCTGGAAAAGAAAATTTCTGCTGGAGACAAGCGTTAAATTAAAACTGTTCCTTTGTTGATTGTGGAATCATCGGCAACAATTACAGGGATAACCGGTTCTGTAACCTGCATGTACAATGGATAATATGATGGCTGCAGCAAGTGAACTTCTCCGTCCATTTGAACAAGAATATCCTGATTGTATGTAATCTTGATTTTATTTGCGTTTCCCAAAATACAAAATTTATTCTTTACATGAGATCCGTCATTAAACTGGGATTTTGATTTTAATTTTGTGAAGAGCCCTATTTTTTGTGCAAGACAGAAATTTCTTGTATCCGGCAGAATTTTGTGGTTGCTGCCATAAGTTCTGAATCCACTTACGCCCAATAATACAAATTCAATTGCTGTTTCTGCTGAACCTATAAGTTTGTTGTGTTCGTCAAAGAGTTCAACTGTTAATGGCTTTGCCGGGAATTTTAAATTATAGAAAATACATGCCAAATCAACCCACATCTGATAACTATCGCCTGGGAATATTTTCTTAGTTTTGTTTGTCATGTAGGTAATAAAGGCATCAATTCCAATGCTAGCTATGTTGAAGGCATACCATGGAGCATTAACTTCAAGAGTGTCGTAGGTTTTCTTTTTTCTTGTAGTTTTTGCATCATTTGGTTCTTTGCCTTCGTACCAGACTTTTATTGCTTTTTGAATTTCAAAGTGGGCTGGTTCTGTTAAAAGCTTTAATGTGTCAGAAAATTCTCTTCCATCGGAGCCATCGTTTCCGGTACCAAAAGGCAGTCTTAATATTGTTAATTTATTTTTTACAAGATTAGCGTTTTCTTTGCTTCTGAATGAAAATTTTGCAATTGCTGTCTGGGCTTCAAGATGAGTTCCGTCTCCGCCAGCTGTAATTACAAGGTAATTCATATCAGTTGTTTTGCTTTTGGATATTCGTTCAAGAAGGTGGTGAACAATTTCTGTGGCCTGGCCAGGTTTTTTTGTTTCATCAAGTTTGATGCGGACAACACTTGATTTATTTGGAAGCATACGGCTTTTTAGTGAAACTTCTTTTAACACTTTTAAATTACTGGAGCTTACTTTTTTTCTTGTAAAACCGCCGGCTGCTGGATTTGCAATAAGTGTAATATCAAGTCGTTTGGATTCCCATAATGAAGATGTAGAAATAATTGGCTGAATCAACTGTGTTAAAATAAAAGGCGTTAAAATTTGAGCTTCCATAAACTTAATTATGAATTCTAGGACTAAATTTGTCAAGATTTTTTGTAAATTTGTTAACCTTGGGTTATAATGTTTGTTAGAAGAATAGAAGAAAAAATCGGAGACTAAAATGAAGAAATTTGCAATATTCAGTACCCTTATGCTGATATTTGGAATTTTTACTCAACCTGCATTTGCTGGCAAGAATTTTTTTGGACAATTAATGTTAGAAATTGGGGAACTTGTTATAGAAAATCTGGATGCGTCAAATAATTCATATACAGGTTATATTTATAAAGATGTAAATATGAGGGTAGGTCCTTCTAAAGATTATAAGGTTTTGTATAAACTTTCGGCTGGGGTAAAGGTTACTGTGCTTGATACTTCTAACCGATATTGGACAAAAATCCGATACAGCGGACGGGTTGGTTTTGTTAGTGCAGAATGCGTGGGAAAAAAGAAACCTGCGGTAACTTCCGACATAACACAGGAAAGTACACCAGAAGTAAAACAGCCAGTAAATGCAAACAAACCGGTTATAGTGGCACAAAATTCAGTTACACATAAATCTTCAGAGTTGTTGCTTGAAGATATTAGTGAATACGTTCTTAAAGAAATTGATGCTTCTTCAACAGAAGGAAGAGCGCTGGGACTTGTAAAAAAATATATCAGTACAGGCACCCTGGATAAGACAGGTGATATGCTTAATATTGCCAAACAGAATCTGGGGGACACAGTTGATTCACTTTATCTGGAATCGATTATAAAAATTCAACAGAAAGATCCCGATTCTGCTATAGAAAAACTTTCTTTGATAATTGATGATTCCTGGAATAATCCGGAATTTTTTAATGCTCGTGGTTATGCTTATAGTTTAAAAGGTGACTGGAACAAAGCGCAGAAAGATTTTGACAGTGCAGTAAAACTTGGGCAGAACAAATCAAATAGTAAATCGTTGCGGATTTATGAAACAAATGCAGCTTATGCAAAGGAAAACCAATGAAAAAACTTTTAGTAATATTGATGATGGCGGGATCAGTTTTTGTTCAATTATTTGCAGGAACCAGAGTAACAGCAGCAAGGGAAGCATTCATAAAAAAATTGTATGAATACGAAGGGAAACCTTATCAATACGGTGCTTATGGTCCGGATTCATTTGATTGCAGCGGATTGATTTATACAACATCTTTGCAGGTTTTTCCCCGTCCACTTCCACGCACAACACGGGCAATAGAAAATTTGTGTTTAAAAATAACAACCGCTCAAAAGGAACCAGGGGATTTGATTTTTTTCCAGGTTGATGGACGAATTAATCATGTGGCAGTTTATATTGGCGGCGGCAAAATGATTCATTGTGTGAGTGACGGTCCAAAAACTGGTGTTATCGTAAGTGATATAAATGAACGTTACTGGCGAAATCATTTTTCACATTATGGAAGATTTTTAAAAGCAACACTGGAAGAGCATTACACAGAAGCAGAAAAGAAAAAATATTTAAAGAGTGAACCAAAGCCGGCAGGAGTTTAAAATGGATTTTGTAATTAACAGAAGAATTGGAATTGCATTTCTTGGAATGTTTTTGATGGTTTTTGCTACTGGATGTTCTTCAAAAGTAACAATTCAGGCAAACCCAAATAAAAGTCAGGATGTGGAAATAAAAATCGATTTAGGAAAACATCTGCTCAAAACAATTAACGGCCTTACACAAGGATTAGGCAAGTTTATGGATGGTGAAGAAATTCCCGAAATCACTGCTGCAAATTTAGTAACAAAACGTGATATAGAAAATACTATAGGTACACAGGGAGCAAAAAATATTTCTGTTGCTAATCCGTCAAAAGAGATGCTTGATATTAAATTTTCTCTTGATAAAAATTCAAAGTTAAAAAATTTTATTGAGCAGACAGAAAATTCTCTTTCTTTAAATTTAAGTGGATCAAGTCTTCAGGAAATTTATTTTTCTTTTGACGAGGATGATACAATGATTCTGGATCTGTTAATGGCACCTTGTTTTACTGGAGAAGAAATCAGTGCAGAGGATTATGCAGATGTAATTGAAACTCTTTACGGAAGGGAACTGGCCAACGATTTGCGGACAGCAAAAATTGACTGGATTCTTGTGGCTCCAAAGGGTGTTAAGAGCAGAACATTTCAGACAACTGTTCTTGATTTTTTAACACTAATCGGCGAAAAGAAGTTTGACATTCAGTGGTAATTTATATATCTTATATTTCATAGGAGAAAAATATGGATGAAGCAAAAAGAGCAAAATTAATTAAAGTAAATGGTGGTGTTATTGCGCTTATTATTATAGCTGCTATTGCCATTGTTGTTGCCTCAAAAAGCTGTACAGTAATTGGTCCTACAGAACGAGGTGTTCGTGTAACATTAGGAAAAGTTAGTGAAGAAATCATGCAGCCTGGATTCAGATGGAAGACACCTTTTGTTCAAGATATTAAAAAACTTTCGATTGTTCCAAAAGAAATCAATGTAACAATTAGTGTTGGAAATAATGCCGCTGTATCTAAGGACTTGCAGGAAATTGGTGTTACTTCAATTATTAACTATAAATATGTTGATGAAGACGAAAAATTGATTACTGTTGTTAAGAATTATAATGAAGGAAAAATTTACGATCTTATCAACAACGCATTTATCAATTCTATTAAAGTTCAGATTGGTCAGTATACTATTGAAGATTTGGTTCAGAAAAGTGGTGAAATTAATGCAAAAGTTCGTGAAGATATGAGCCGGGATCTTGCAAAATATCCAATCGAAATTGTTCAGCTTACAATTGATAACTGGAATTGGCCAGACAGCTTTAACAAACAGATTGCCCGTACTATGGAACTTAAGCAGGAAGCAGAACAGGCAAAACAGCGTTTGGCAATTGCAGAACAGGATGCACAGAAACAGGTAAAAGAAGCAGAAGCCGCAAAAGAAGCTGCAATTCGTCAGGCAGAAGCAGAAAAGGAAGCAGCTCAACTTAAAGCAGATGCAAAGAAAATTGCTGCAGACGCACAGGCTTACGAAAATGCACGCATTGCACAGAATATTAACACAATGCGGGAACAGTGGCAGCACGAAGAAAGAATGGCTCGTCTTGAAAAATGGAACGGAAAAGAACCAGGAGCAGATGCAACAGTAATCACTCCAAATTATTCTGGATATAACATTAATAATTCAAACAGATAAAAAGTTTTTAAATATATAAAGTACACTTTCTAAAATTGAGTTTTTTCAACTTAGAAGTGTACTTTTTTTATTGATTGGGGAAGCTTAAACTTCTACGATTTTTTCCAAGGCCTTGCAAATTGGTTTAGCGTGCTGAACCAGATCGTATTCCATTTCGTGATGAATCCACTGAATAATCTGACCAAAAAATTCACACTTCAAAGTCTCTGAAATAATACTTGCACTTTCTACAGAAATTGATTTTTTCTTTGTAAGTCTGTCTACAAATTTATTAACAGCATATTCACAAATATTCATAAGATGAATTTCATAATAAACTCTGTCGCTGGAATGCCAGATGTTGTAAACAATAGGTTTTTTTAACTGAACATATTTAAGTGCATACAAAGCAACGTCGGTTGTAGAAAAATGATCCGGAAGCCGGCTGAACATTTTGTCTGCAATGTCTTTAACAATTTCTTCAAAAAGAGTTGGAATGTCCTGAAAGTGATAATAAAAGGTATTGCGGTTCATGTCACATGCCTGAACAATATCTTTTACTGTAATTTTAGAAAGTTCTTGAGATTCAAGTAGTTTAATAAAAGTTTTTTTAATTATCCTTTTTGTATTATTTGCCATATATTTACTATAACAAGATTTTGATTTTGGTTCAAGGAATATTTTTTGATTGAGCAACCAGTAAAAAATCAATATAATAGAAAATTATGAAACACAATATGCAGATTTTACAGGAAAAGGCCAGAGAATTTGGACCTTTGTGCGTGGGTCTTGATACAGATCCTTCTTATATTCCAGAATGCGTTATTAAACAGTATTCTTCACCGGCAGAAGCAGTTTTGGCTTACAACAAAGCAATTATCCAGAAAGTTCAGCGTGATGGAAGTGCCAGTTGTTTTAAAGTTCAAATTGCATATTATGAGGCAATGGGTCTTGAAGGCATGAAGGTTTATGCAGAAACAGTTAAGTTGTGCCGTCAGAGTGGACTTGTTTGTATTAGCGACATCAAACGCGGCGACATTGCCAACACTGCAAAGGCTTATGCAAAAGCACACTTTGAAGGCGAGTTTGAAACTGATATTGTAACTGTTAACCCTTATATGGGATTCGACACTCTTACTCCATGGACAGATTATTGTGAAAAAGGAAAAGCATTGTTTGTACTTCTTAGAACAAGTAATCCTGGAATGAAAGATATTGAACAGAAAAATCTGGTAAACGGCGGACGTGTTCTTGATGAAGTTGGAAATGAGTTGAACCGAATATTTGCCGAAACAAAAAATACTTTTGCAGATCAGACATGTTCTCCAGTAGGTGCAGTTGTTGGCTGTACAGAGGAAAGTGATGCACGGGCTCTTAGAGATGCTCATCCTGATATTTTGTTCCTCATTCCTGGTTATGGTGCCCAGGGTGGAGACGCAAAAATATGTGCAACATTGATGGAAAAAGCTGGTGGTGTTGTTAATTCAAGCCGGGGAATTCTTTGTGCATGGAAAAAAGATTCAGAAGTTGCCGCAAAGGTAGAAGATGGAACAGCAACAATGGAAGATATTGCAGAAGCTGCAGCAAGAGCAAGTGTGGCTTCTAAAAAAGATCTTCTCTCTTACGTAAAATAATTTTTTGCATTTTATTAAAGAATCAACTTAACGGAGAAAAAAATGGATATTGCTGAAATTGATGAACTTGGAAAAGGCATTTTGTATAATGGCACAGCAAATGTTGTAAGTGTTGAATGGGATCGTAACGGAACTCCAGGAATTTATAAGCTTACAGTAAAATATCAGTTGCCGGATGATTCTATGAAAAATATTGTTACAGCTCAGCCGGGACAGTTTTTCTTAATTCAGGCAATTCCAAGTGCAGTTCAATTTTTGCGCCCAATTTCCGTTTATAAATCAACAGTTGAACATTTAAAAGCTGGTGCAGTTGATTCCAGAGTTGTTACAGTTGAATTCCTTATTCTCCAAAAGGGAACAGGTACTCAGGAACTTTCACAGTTAACAGAAGGTGCAGACGTTAAGTTGATAGGACCTCTTGGTAACATATGGCCACATCCAGAAGAAGATGGAATTTGTATTATTGGTGGCGGAATTGGTGTTGCCCCAGTTGCAAATTTTGCCGCAAGCCTTAAAGATGAATCTTATGATTTTTACGCATCGTTTAAATCTGGTGGCTGCGGAATGGAATATGTAAAGCCAAAAGAACTTTATGTTTCTACCGATGACGGTTCTGCTGGAGTTAAAGGTATTTTCCCGGTTTTGCTTGATGCCCAGAAAATTAAGGAACGTGGTTATAAAACTGTTTACGCCTGCGGACCAACGCCACTTCTTGCATACGTTCAGAAAATTTGTGAAGAAGCAGCCGTTAAATGCTGGCTTAGCATGGAAAATAAAATGGCTTGCGGTGTAGGTGCTTGTCTTGGCTGTACAATTCAAACTAAAGAAGGCAATAGAAGAGTTTGCAAAGACGGTCCGATTTTTGATGGTTCAATCCTGCAGTTTGAGGCTCCAAAAGGTAAACGTCCAATTCCTCTTGATAGTGATGAAGTTCCAAATCTGGAAGTAACAATTGCTGGTGTAAAATTTCAGAATCCGGTAATTGCAGCCAGCGGAACTTTTGGTTTTGGTCAGAATTATCGTGGTGTTGCAGATGTAAACAAAATCGGTGGAATTTCTTCTAAAGGAATGACACTTAATCCAAAGGCCGGTAATAATGGTACTCGACTTGTAGAAATCACCGGTGGATGCATCAACAGTATTGGTCTAGAAAATCCAGGTGTAAAAGCTTTTATTCAAAATGAACTTCCACGAATGATGGAACTTAAACCAACTGCAATTGCAAACCTGGCCGGCAGTGATTTGGAAACTTATGTAGAAGGTGCCAAGCTTCTGGATAAATCAAATGTGCCTATGATTGAACTTAACATCAGCTGTCCAAACGTTAAAGCGGGCGGAATGGCTTTTGGAATGGAATGCAATAGTGCGGCAACAGTTGTAAAAGCTGTGCGTGAAGCAACAACAAAGCCGCTGATTGTAAAACTTTCGCCAAATGCGCCGGATTTGCGGGGCGTGGCAATGGCTTGTGTTAAAGCAGGTGCCGACGGTTTGAGTCTTGTAAATACAGTTCAGGCCATGGCAATTGATATAGAAAAAGGTGAACCGGTATTCGAGAACGTTCGCGCAGGAATGTGTGGGCCGGCAATTAAACCTCTGGCTCTTAGAATGGTTTACGATGTGGTGGAAGAAATGAACAAACTTCCAGAAGAGCAGAGAGTTCCGGTAATTGGTATTGGTGGAATTGCAAATTGGCGTGATGCAGTTGAATTTATTATGGCCGGAGCCAGTGCAATTCAAGTTGGAACTGCCACATTCAGCAATCCAAAGGCAATGGAAGAAATAGTAGACGGTTTATACAGTTATATGAAATCCCACGGCTACAAAACAATCAGCGACTTCAGAGGAATTGCCCAGAAGAAATAAATTAGGAATATCAAGGGGCTGTCCCAAAAGAATTAAGCCTCTGTCATTCTGAACCTGATTCAGAATCTTAAGCACTATATATAGTGTGGATGCTGAAATAAATTCAGCATGACAGGACTTATTGGACAGCCCCTATTTTTTTAGTAACCAGGTTACTTTTTTGCAAAATGTATTTTCAAAGGGAAGAGAAGTGGTTATATTGGACTGAAAGGATATGTTTTATGAAATTGAAATCCGTAATATTAATTACAATAATTGCATCGTTATTTAATTCTTGTTTTTTCGAGCCCCTAGATTTACCGTCCATGGGAGTAAAAATTGAGAAACAAAATTTGGCGGTGAGTGAAAAAACAGAGATAACTTGTTTATTGTTCGATATTCTTTATGATAAAAATGGACAAACAAATTTCTTTGTTCACTTTAAAGGACTTCCTGAGGATTGTAAGATTGTTGAAGGAGAAATTTATGAGCCTTGGTCAGATGGAACTATTTTATGTGTTAAGCCAAAGCAGATAAAGGGAATGGAAGCTAAAATTGTAATGGAAATTGCTTTCGATAAACCTGGAGAATATGAGTTGATTGCAAATGGATGTTATTTAACTAGTAAAGAAATAGGTAATCTATGGACTGAAGGGATTCATAATTATAAATTTACTGTTACTGAATGATTTAATAGATAAATAAAGTAATATTTCAGAATAAATAAAAGAT
>JAEDJS010000062.1 GCA_016296205.1 Treponema sp.
CAATGCGGTGCGGCTTGCAATTGAAGCTGGGAATGATATTGTTATTTCGTCATCTACTCCAACTTTTGGAGAAGCCCTCTGGACAAGAAATTTTGCTCTTATGCAGACTGATTCTGTTTTTAGACAGCAGGTTAAAAAAGCGGCGCGAAGAGTTGTTTATCATAAATTGAAGTATTATCAAAATCCAGATTATGCACCACTTTATCCAGATGAAAAAATGATTAAGGAAAATATTCCAGACAAAGAAGGTGAATTGTTTTTTACTGAACAGGCCTGCAGATCAATTAGTGTAATCAAACAGGGGGATTTCCCACTTACTGCAGAAAAAGCCGGAAAAGTTTTAATTGCCGGTCCCTTTATTTCTTATTTTAATGAAGGCCGCAAACGTTTTCCTGGAGCTTCAACTTATCACTATAATTATGAACTGGCCGCAGATAAAAGTAATTATGAAACATGGAATGCAGAAAGTCTTACAGCTGTTGCAAGAAATTACGATACGATTATACTGTGCGTTTTTAATGAGCATTCCATGAGCATTGC
Source organism: Treponema sp. (assembly GCA_016296205.1). Classification (GTDB taxonomy): domain Bacteria; phylum Spirochaetota; class Spirochaetia; order Treponematales; family Treponemataceae; genus Treponema_D. Next base: position 541 of record JAEDJS010000062.1, read on the forward strand.
AGAACGTTTGCGCTGGATGGGAAAACGGGTTGTAATAATGAATATTCTTAGTCCTTTGCCGGTGCTTAATAACCATTGGGCAGATACAGTTATTTGCGGATTCAGTTACAGTAAATATTCATTTGCTGCAATGTTTGCTGCATTGGCTGGAGAAATTCAAATTAATGGCCAACTTCCACTGGAGTATTAAAATTTATTTTCGGCGGATTATAAATTCAAGCTTTGGTGACTTACGTTTTGCTTCGTCCTGCTTGCGGTATTTTTTATGAAGAATTTCCTGTACTCTTACATACTGGTCTTTCTTTCCGCATGTTATTTGTTTCCAGGAGCCGTCTTTTGTTAGTTCATGGGCGTGGGTATTATCCTGGAAATATAAGAACAGCATATTTTTTATTTTTGTAAAGATCTGTTTGTCTGTAACAGGGAACATAAGTTCAATTCGTCTGTCTAAGTTTCTGTCCATCCAGTCGGCACTGCTCAAGTATAATTCTTCATTACCGGAATTTGAAAAATAGAAAATCCGTGAATGTTCCAGATACCGGTCTACTACGCTTACAACTCTGATGTTTTCGCTAAGGCCTTTAACCCCTGGAACAAGTGTGCAGATACCCCGTACATTCAAATCGATTCTAACACCTGCCTGGCTTGCTTTATACAGAGCGTCAATTATTTCTGAATGAGTTAGAGAATTCATTTTTGCACAAATATAGCATTCTGCTCCAGTCATTGCATTTTGTGTTTCTGTTTTTATCATTTCCAGAAGTTTTGATTTTAAAGTAACTGGTGCCATGTAAATACAATGCATTGTTTGCAGTGCGCTGTATCCACTGATTGTGTTAAAGAAAATCTGTGCGTCATTTGCTATGGCCTGATTTGTTGTAAAAATGCTTAAATCCTGGTAAAGCTCTGCAGTTTTTGTATTGTAATTGCCAGTGCTTAAATGAACGTATCTCTGAATTGAATCTTCTTCCCGCCGCATAACAAGACAAAGCTTTGCGTGAACCTTGATTCCCACAACTCCATAAATTACTATGGCTCCGCATTTTTCCAGCTGATTTGCCCAGTTTATATTCCGCTGTTCATCAAACCTTGCTTTTAGTTCAACAAAGACTGTTACCTGTTTTCCGTTTCTTGCAGCCTGTTCCAATGCTTTTACAATGGGAGAATTATTTGCCGTTCTGTATAAAGTCATTTTTATTGCAAGAACGTTGGGGTCTTCGCTGGCATCTTTTAAAAATTTTACAACAGGGTCAAAACTTTCGTAAGGAACATTCAGCATTACGTCTCTTGTTTTTAATGTGTTCCAAAGAGGTTCGTTTTTTGAAAATTCAGTTGAATCAAAATGGCTCCAGTGGGGGTAAAGATATTTTTCTCCTTCTTCAATGTTTGTAAGCTCCTGCAATGTTGCTGGATTCAGAAGGGTTTTAGAAATATAAATGTCGTCGTCATCAAGTGATAGTTTTTCTTTTAAAAATTTTAAAAGTGTTTCACTTGTGCTGCTGGCTGTGAGTCTTACTGCAAATGAATTTTCCCGGTTTTCAAGAGTGTTTCTGACTTCCTGAATAAAATCTTTTTCTGTCCGTTCATTGATTTCTACGTCGGCGTCTCTGGCAATTTTAAACAGAAGGCTTTCACTAATTCTGTAACCAGGAAAAATTTCGTTGCTCATACAAAGAAGAATTTCTTCCAATGTAGTCCATTGTTTTTGATTTCCTTCTGATGGGAGCCATACGATTCTGTTTATTGCAGAAGGAATCTGAACAAGTGCAATAATTTTATCCGGATTTTTGGCGCTTAAAAGATTTTGTTTAATGTGAACACCCTGAGCCGCAGTAAGAAGAAATGCCGCATGAAGATTCAGGTTGGTGATTCTGGGAAATTCTTCGGTGTCTGTTCTGAGCGGTGTTAGTAAAGGAAAAATTTCCTGATGAAAGAATTTTTCTACATAACTTTTTTGAGCAGGTGAATAATTATTTCTGCTAATAAAAGGGAATCCAATTTCTGCCAGTGATGGAAGAATTTCGTGGGCAAGTGTTTCATTTTGAATATTAAAAACCTGGTGAGCCCTTGCGGCAATTTTTTTTAAGATTGTAAGAGGCACCATTCCACTTGCATCTTTTTTATGGGGATTTAGTTTTAAATTCCGTTTGATTGAAGCAACTCTAACCTGGAAAAATTCATCAAAGTTGCTTTCTGTAATTCCTATGAAATTTAATCGCTCAAGAAGTGGAGTGTCTTTTCTTACTGCTTCATTAAGAACACGGGCGTTAAATTCAATCCAGCTTAATTCCCGGTTAAAAAGTTTTGTTTCCATTATTTCCTCCTTCTTAAAAAAGTTAATTCAAAACGATTTTGTAGCCGAATACGTTTTCGAATAAATCACCTTTTTCTTTTAATGCAATTTTTTCTAGAGAAGTTTCACGGTTTTTGCATTTGATAGAGAAACTGTTTTCTGTTACGGAAAAATTTATATTTTTGAATTTCTGTTCGTGGCTTCTGTCTAAAGCGTCGGCGACTCTAAGAATGGCACTCAACTTTAATATTGTAAGTCTTGTCTGCCGTGGAAGAATTCTGAACTGGGCATCGTTTTGCAGTTCCTGAACTCCTTTGTGGTAACTTACAATTCGTGCAATCATACTGATTTCTTCCCGGTTAAGTCCAAAAATTTCACTGTTTTCTACAAGATATTTTGAGTGGATGTTGTGGTTTTTTGCTCCAATAAACATTCCGATGTCATGAAGAATTGCACTGGTTTCAAGAATCAGACGTTCATCGCTGCCCATCATCAGTTCGTTTTTCATTGAATCAAAAATCTGTAAGCTTAAATTCTTTACGCACTCAGCATGTTTTTCGTCACCTTTATATTTTCTAAGGAGATTGTTGGCACTGGCAATAATTTGACTGTTGAATTCTTCTTCAAGATAATCACTGGATGCGCTTTTAGAAATAATCAATCCGTCTCTTAAACTTGTTTCTGGAACAATGATTTTCTGAACGTTGGTAAGCTTAACAAAAAGAAGATAAATCAATAGCGAAATGTGGAATGTCTGGGCTTCAGAATAACTCAACTTAAATTTATCAATACATTCTTCAACTGTCCAATGTTGAATGTCTTCTACAAATTTTTCAAAATCATCCCGGTTTATTTCCCAAAGAAATTTACTTATGTTGCGGCCGGCAAAAAGAGCTGCAAGCTTCATGTCGTTTCCAACTGCAATAAACTGCTTGATTTTTTGAAGATTCAGTTCGTTGTTAAGTGATCCTTTTGTATTCTGGATAAATTCTTTTACATAGCGGCGGGCATCGTCTAAATTCCACTGGTTAAAGGGCAGCTGCTGTTCAATAATAACTGTGCCAAGACGTAAACTGTGAGCTGCGGCCATTTTGCCTTTTTCTATCAGCATAACTTCTGTGCTTGCTCCGGCCACTTCAAGAATAATGCTGTCACTGTATCTTACGCTGTAACTTTCGGTGCTCAGACAGTCATTTACAGCAAGGTACATCAACCTGTTTTCTTCAATTCCATCTACAATTTTAACAGTATATCCGGTTTTTATTTTTATTCGGTCTACAACTGGGTCACGATTATTGGCTTCCCGTAAAGCATTTGTTCCAATAACCATTGTCTGTTCCGGAGTGATTCCCCAGGCAACCAGCTGTTCTGTAAATCTTGTGAGAATTTGGAGAATATGCAGCAATGTATCTCTGGAAATTGAACCAGTAGTATAAACATCTTTTCCCAGATTAACCGGGAATCCGCTGGAGTCCAATAATGTTCGAGATTTGTCTTGTTCAACTTTGGCTACTAACAGGCGTAATCCGGTAGAGCCAATTTCAATCACTGCAAGGGGCTCTGCCATAAATTACCTCCCGTAGTATTAAAGTTTATCAATGAGCATTGTACATTTACCTGATGGAATTGGAAGAGTTTTCTTTTTCTGGTCAAGAATGTTGATGGTAAAGTAATAGAGCTTTTCGCTTTCCATCTGAATTTCCCATCCACGGTTGCTTTTGTTGCTCAAAATTGTAATAAGGTTGCGTTTAAGGGACAGCTTTTCAATTCCCATGATTTCCATGTTTGGAATAATCCAGTCAACTGTTTTTCTTGGCAAACTGATGTTCAGTCCGATAACGTTTTCTATCATCAATGCAATTGAACTTAATCCAATGTAGTGAAGGTATCGTCTGCGAGGGAATTCACTTTTGTGAGAAAGACTTGCAGGTCCTTCTTTCATTGGCAGATAAGCTTCAAATAAGTCGCCCTTTTCTTTAGGATTTGCAGGTGACAGTCCTTCCAGAATAAAATAAAGGTGACGAATTGCACTTTCTCTGGCAATATCATATCTCTGGTATTTTTCAAGACCTTTGATAATCATAAAGTTGAATGGACTGTAAACAGAACCGTTAAAACCTTCGCCTTTTTCTTTAAAATCCGGGCTGTCCATACTTACAGTTGGGAATGGATGTTCACTTCCAAAGGTTTTAGGATTTGAAAGATGAGCAATAAGTAAGTCTGCTTTGTCGGCGTTTGGAAGTTCAGCAAGAAGAGGCCAGAATCCGGCAATTGTTTTTTGTTGCAGACGCTGTTCGTTTTTGTCCAGATCGTGGTAAAAACCAGTATCATTGTCCCACATAAGGGAATTAATTCTTGTTTTAAGCTGGAAATATTTTTTAAGATACTGGAAACTGATTTCCTTATCGTTAAGAATATCTCCCAATGCACTCATATGAGCACAGTTGATTGCCATACATGCGTTAAAATCAACTGGATAATATGCTCCTTTTCTTGGTGCGTTGAACATTGTAGAAGAAACAAAAGGAACATTGTAAAGCCCGTTTGGTTTTTTAAATGTTCTGTCAATCCAGTCCATGTATTTTTGCAAAACCGGCATAATTTCCTTAATTCTGCGTTTGTTTCCGCCTTTGTGGAACAAGTTGAATTCTGCCCATGCAAAAAGTGGAAGCCCAACACCTTCAGGATTTGATTTGTCTAAAACAGGTTTGTTTGTTTTTGTATCATATTTCCATCGGATGGCACCATTTTCTTCCTGCTGTTCATAGAAATAATCAATATTTTTATTAGCCGGATAATTGCGGTTAGAAAAAACAAGGAAAAATGAAGAAAAAATCGATTCAAACTGGTCTACTATTAATTCACCGTTTTGTGGATAAATAAAATACCCATCTGGGCTTGTCTGACCTGTTGAAGGATCAATCCAGTAATCAGAAATCCAGTTCCATGTTTTGTCATAAATATCAACAAAGTCCTGATCGTAAAAATGGATCTTTGGGAAATCGCGCTTGTTCACAATGGCTCCTAATTAGATACTTTTTTTTTAATACAATAAGTATAACACAGAATTTAAAAAATCGTTCACTTTTTTAGGAAAAAAATTAAAAATTCTTCTTTTTTTAACGGTTTTTTAGTTTTCTGTTGAATTTTCAGCGGGTTTCTTAACTTCAACTGGTTTTGCAACAGTTTTTGCCGGAGCAGCAGGTGCAGGAGTGTCCGGGGTAAAGAAAGAACCTGATGGAGTACAGTAAATTTTTACAGTTTCTGTTGAACTCTTGTGTCGGCTCTTAAACAGCATTGTTTTTGTTTCAGGCAGGTAGTAGTAACCCATTGTATTGTAAGTTTCAAAGTTTGGTGCCTGAGAGTATTCAAGTCCCCAGATGATTGGCTTTTTACTTCTTGATTTTGGCAATCCTTTGATAATTACGTGGTGAATCAAACTCTGTGGGAATTCAACTCCCATTGTAGCAGTGTTTTGTTCATCAACCTTGTAAGAAATATTTTTTGCACTTGTCCATGCCCATACAGGATTCTGACCATAGTAGCCAAGAATAACAACATGAGGATAAGCGGTATTTTTAACAAGAAGAGGGTAAATTTCTGCAAGAGTTTTAAGGTCAAGACTGTCTGGATTAGAAATTGCACAGTTAACAATCATGTTTCCAGTTCCAGTAAGACCAATTCTGCCTCTTGTGTTACCGTATGCAATCAATGCGGCACCAGTTTTAATCTGCTGCACAAGGTTTAGAGGAGCGCCGTTTTCTGTAAGCTTGATTCTCTGGTTTTCTACAGAACATTCTTCGGCAACAGCATCTTCACATGCAGCAAGACAGTTTTCAAGAAGGCCGGCAAGCTGAGGATCATACGGATAAATCTTTGAATAAACTTCCATAATTCCAGTTGCAAGAGAAATACTTGGCTTAAATTTTTCAATTGAACCAGGAATAGAAAGAACTTTTCTGGCCAGGTCAGTACGCTTGTTCAGAATAAGGAAATTTGCAATTCCGGAAACAGTAAAGATGTCTGCATTTTTTGAAGTAACAGAACTTTCTGCCATGCTTTTTAACTGCTGCAGATGCATTTCCAGACGTTTGTCTTTATTCTGAAGTTTACCAAAGAATGGTGCACTTAAATATGTATTGTTTGAATTTTTCTTAATGCTGTCTGGTACAGTATCCAGAGCTTCGTTGTATCGGTTTGAAGTGTACATTTCTGCAATATATGCAACAGCTTCGGCTTCCGAAATTGAATCCGGTGCATTCTGAACTTTTGAGTTGAAGCTTCTTATAACTGCAGTTTTTATCTGTTTTACAGTTGAATCAAATGTTTTTGCATCTGCCAGAGGTAAAGTGATGATTGAATCAAATTCAAAGCGTTTTGTAGGATCGTAGCTGATAAATGATGCGTTTCTTTCCCTTGAAGTAAAAACAACTCTGTTGTCTTCCGTAATTTTCGGGGCGTTTAATGCAAAATTTGCTCTCTTTGATGCAACAAGAATTTTTGTTTCTGTTGTTTCTTTCTGGGCAAAACCGCTGTTTAATTTGTAAGGAATGCTGATTTTTTTACCAGAAGGATTTGCGTTTACAGAAAGGCTTGATTCATTTGATTTGTCGCTTAGTGTAAATGTAAGAGTGCTGGAGTCAGAGAAAGTTACAATTGAAGATAAATCTCCTGACTGCTCAACACTTACCAGCTGAACAGGGTTTCCGTCTACTGTTACCGGGTCGGAATCGGAACATAAAAAACTGATTCCCCTGAAGCTTGCCTGCATTTGATTTCTAAGGCTTGTTTCCTTGTTTTCATTTTCTGTCTGTGCTAAAGTAAAACGAAGGGCACCAATATTTTTAGAAATTACAGATTCGCTCTTAAACTGAACAATAAAAATGCCGACAATCAAAACGGCGTAGAGGACAGTAAGTCCTAATAACTTTCTAACTGGATGTTTGCGCATTTTGTTATTTTAATCTTTAAAAGAACAAAATTCAATACCATCTGACACAGGAAAAAATAAGTATGAAAAAAATGAACAAGATTATTTCCATGGTTACAGTTGTTTTTTTGCTATCATTGTGGTCATGTGAATCAACAAAGGTTGTAAATCCCCCGGAAGAAGGTCAAACTCAGGTTCAGGGGCAGGAAAATCAGTCTCAGACACAGGAAACTCAGTCTAAGGAAGAACAGAATCAGTCTGCAGAAACAAAACCTTCTGAAAACAAATCTGCAGCAGAAGCTCAACCTCAGGAAAATAATCCCCCGGAACAGTCAAAAGAGCCGGAAAGAGTTTATACACCGGTAGAAGCAGTAATAATTCAGGTTCAGAAAAATATTAAAGCCGGGAAAAGGAATGTAGCTGTATCATATCTGGAAAACCTTGAAGAACCAGAACTGCAGAAAGATTTTTCTGTAAGAATGATTTTATGTTCACTTTTAATAAGCCAGAAAGAGTATGAAAAAGCAACAGTAATCTGTGAAGCCCTTAAATCAGAGTATCCTGGAAATGTTGATGTTCTTGAATTAAGTGCCATGCTTAACCGGGCAAAAGGCAATCAGTCAGAAAGTACGGCAGAGCTTACGGAAATTTTAAAGAAAGATCCAAAAAATCCAGAAGCAAACAAAGCTATGGGAGACGCCACAATGCTTTCTAAAAATTACGGCGTTGCAAAAGTTCACTATAAACGTGCTCTTGAATCAAATGAAAACGACGAAACTGCTATGCTGGGATATGCCCGTGCCTGCTACTTTATGGAAGAAGATGAAGAAGCAAGAAAGTATCTGGAAAAGTTGATTGAACAGAATCCCCGGAATGATGAAGCTTACTATAATCTGGCAAAACTGGAATATGTTCAGAATAATTTTAACAAAGCCGTAATCGCCATAGAAAAAGCAATCGAACTTAACGGCACAAATTATGATTACTGGATTGAATATGGACTTGATTCCCGCTATATGGGAAATTTTAAGAAAGCTGATGCCGCGTGGAGTAAAGCAATTCAACTTGACCCTGAATATTTCCTGGCTTATGCATACAGAGCCGGTCTTTACGAAGAAGAAGAAAGAGTTGAAGAAGCAATAAGAGATTATAGAAAAGTTCTGAAGCTTAATCCAAAATATACTTATGCCTATGAAAGTCTTGGCCTTTTGTATTTTAAGGCAGAACAGTGGAAGGAATGTGCCGGTGCTTTTATGAAATGCCGTGAATATAATCCAGCAGATTACACATATCCAATGCTGATAACTTACGCTTTGTATAAAATGGGCAAGCCTTTTGATTCAAAAGAATATGCTAATCAGGCTCTCCGCAAGATGAACAGGGAATCTGTTGAATATACAATGCTAAGATGTTTACATGACGGAGCGGGGGATGATCCACTTTTGCGGAAAATTCAGAAACTGGAAAGTCAGACTAAAAAAACACAAATGTACTTTTATCTGGGGCTGTTTTATGATATGTTTGCATCACCACAGCTGGCCAATGCATATTTTGAAAAGGTTGTGGCACAGAACGACCAGGTTCATTATGAATGGACTTTGGCCAATTGGAAATTAAAGCATTTTGTGGAGCAGGAATAATCAATGGAAAATAAAGATAATATTCGCCGTCTTACTTTAAATGGAGTTGAATATGTCCTTCTTGGAACAGCTCATGTGAGTCAGGAAAGTATCAGTGAAGTAAACCAGATAATTCAGGAAGAAAAGCCTTCTGTTGTAGGTATTGAGCTTGATGAAGGCCGTTATGCCAGTTTAACAGATCCAGACAGCTGGAAAAAAACTGATGTTTCAAAGGTTTTAAAGCAGCACAAAGGTTTTCTTATGCTGGCAAATATTGTTCTTGCGGGCTATCAGAAAAAAATGGGCCTGGGGCAGGGGGTTAAACCAGGCGATGAAATGGTTGCTGCAATAAAGAAATGCGACGAACTGGGAATTAAAAAAGCAATGGTAGACAGACCAATAGCAACAACTTTGCGTCGTGCGTGGGCAAAAAATTCACTTTTTGGCAAGGCTACTCTTATTGCTGCTTTAGGTGCCAGTGCTTTTAGTAAAGAAGAAGTTGATCCTGTTCAGATTGAAAACTTAAAGAAAAACAGTGAAATGGATTCCATGATGAACGACCTGTCAAAAGAAATGCCAAAAGTTAAGCAGGTATTGATTGATGAACGGGACCGCTATCTTGCTTCAAAAATATTCGATGCCGCTCAAAATCAGTCTAAAATTGTGGCAGTTCTTGGTGCGGGGCATCTGAAGGGCGTAGAAAATCACCTTAAAGAACTTTCTGCAGGCACACTCAAATCTGATGTATCTGATATTGATGTTGTTCCCTCAAAGTCTTTCCTGTCAAAATGTCTTGGGTGGATTATTCCTGTTATTATAATTGCACTTCTTGCCTGGGGATTTTATCTTGGCCGGGGAAAAGAAATGGCTCTTGCGTGGGTTTTGTGGAACGGGTGTCTTTCTGCCGCTGGTGCAATTTTGTGCGGGGCTCATCCTCTTACAGTTCTGGTGTCATTTGCTGGGGCTCCTTTAACTTCTCTCTGTCCGTTTATTGGCGTGGGAATTGTTGCAGGACTTGTTCAGGCGTGGGTATGTAAGCCAAAAGTAAAGGATCTGGAAAATGTTACTTCAGATGCAATGAGTATTAAAGGTTTTTATAAGAACAGACTTTTAAAGGTTCTGCTGGTGTTGATTTTTACAAGCATTGGCAGTAGTCTGGGAACTTTTATTGCAGCGGGAAAATTTGCAGAAATCCTTAGTAAAGTAAAAAATGTTGCAGTTGATTCTTCACTTTAAAAATAACAAAACTTTCAATATACTAACAAAAAATTAGCAGTAATGTTGATTGACAATAATGAATATTTAGAATAAATTAAAATTAGCTTGTAAATAAGCTGATAAACTCTCTCCGATGTTCCTTTTTAAGGGACTTGCGGGTATTTGCCAGTGTTTCTGACGGATACCCGCTTTTTTGTTAGTTTTGGCCGGATTGCAATGAAAAATAAAGAATTTTAATGAATTTTGGGAAATTTAACGGAATTCATAAAAAAATTCAAAATTCAATCTTGACTAAATTAAACTTGTTGTGTATATTCAAACAACACTAATTATCTGCTCTTATAGCTCAGTCGGTAGAGCACATCGTTGGTAACGATGAGGTCAGCGG
>JAEDJS010000063.1 GCA_016296205.1 Treponema sp.
GAACAGCGTAAAAAGTCAATCGATTGTTGAAACAATCTTCTTGACTTTTTATGGAGGGAAAATGAGAGCTGCTGACATAATTATTAAAAAACGGGGAACAAAAATCTGCCCTCCACAGGAACTTAAACAGGAAGAAATCAACTTTATGGTAGAAGGATACACAACAGGTTCAATTCCTGATTACCAGATGAGTGCTTTTTTAATGGCAGTTTATTTTTCCGGCATGACTTTTAAAGAAACAGGTTATTTAACACAAGCAATGCTTCACAGTGGGGATGTAATTAACCTTTATTCAGAAAAATACAAAAATCTTAATCTTCACGGGCCTTTTGTAGACAAACATTCAACAGGAGGCGTTGGAGACAAGATAAGTCTTCCTCTGGCACCAATTACTGCAAGTCTGGGGCTTCAGGTTCCAATGATGAGCGGAAGAGGTTTGGGCCATACAGGGGGCACTCTTGACAAGCTTGAATCAATAGAAGGCTATAATGTTGTTCTTCCGGAAGATACTTTTGCCAGTTTTATAAGCGAAAACAATTATGCAATGACCGGCCAGACAGAAAAGATTGCTCCTGCAGACAGAAAAATGTACGCTTTAAGAGATGTTACAGGTACTGTAGAAAGCATTCCTCTGATTACGGCATCGATTTTATCAAAAAAAATTGCAGAAGGCAGTGACGCCCTTGTATTTGACGTAAAATTTGGTACAGGTGCTTTTATGAAAACTAAAGAAGATGCAGAAGCACTGGCCACAAGTCTTGTAAAAACTGCTCAGTCAATGGGTAAAAAAGCAGTTGCCCTTATTACAAAAATGGAAAGCCCTCTGGGATTTAAAACCGGTAATTTTCTGGAAATAGAAGAAACACTGGAATGTCTTTGCGGTGAAGGCCCGGAAGATATTATGGAATTAACATTTCAGTTAGGTGCCCAAATGCTTATTTTAGGTGGAATTGCAAAAGATATAAATCAAGGAATCGAACTTTGCCGAAGGGCTGTAACAAGCGGAAAAGCACTGGAATATTTTTTAAAAAACGTAGACATGCAGGGAGGCAACTCCAAAAAGTTGATGGAGCAGAAAGGTGTACGCCGTTCAAAATTCAGAGAAGATATTACATCTGCGCAGGACGGTTATATCAACATAGATGCATACAAAACAGGAATTGCCTGCATTAACCTGGGAGTTGGAAGAAACAAAACAACAGATAAAGTTGATGCTGACTCAGGTATAATTTTTAAGCAGACTAATAATTCGTTTGTAAAAAAAGGACAGGTTATTATGGAAGTTTATGGCAGAGATCAGGAAAGCCTTCAAAAAGGTGTTGAATCCCTTAAGGATGCCATAAGTTACAGTGACAAAAAAGCAGAGGAAGAAAAATTAATCTGGAAAATAATCTGCTGATAAAAATGTATAAAAAACACAAAGGATATATATTTTGAAAACTTGGAATAAAAAACGCATTACCAAAAGTGAAATTGAAGAATTGCAGAAACGTTATGGAATTGATCCTATTACGGCCAGCATTCTTGTAAGACGTAACATTACAGAAGGCAAAGACCTTTTATTCTATCTGGAAAATGATTTAAGGTTCCAGCACTCACCTTTTCTCTTTGCAAATATGGAAGATGCAGTTGACCGCATTTTACAGGCACTGGAAGAAAAAGAAAAAGTTCTTATTTTCGGGGACAGAGACGTAGACGGTATTACAAGTACAACAGTTTTATACCAGGAACTTAAACGCATGGGTATAGATGTTACATACCGGCTTCCAATAGGTGATGACGCTTACGGACTTACGAATCAAATTATTGATGAATTCGCCGCAAATTTTGGTTCACTTATAATCACTGTAGACTGCGGAATTGCAAATATTCAGGAAGCAAAACATTGTGAAGAACTTGGAATTGATCTTATTATTACAGATCACCACGAAGCACAGGATGAGCTTCCACAGCCTGCCATAATTCTTGATCCCAAAACAAGTGATTCAGGATATCCGTTCAAAGGAATAAGCGGATGTGCTGTAGCATACAAACTTGTAAGCGCACTACGGTTTTCCAGAAGTGAACTTTACAAACAGGAAATTTGTCTTATGAATATTGAGCCAATGAAGGACTCTTACAAAATTCAGTGTCTTAAGACAAAAAACCTTGTACCTGTAACTAAACTGGAAGAAACAATTATTCCTGGTTTGATTTCAATTTCACAGACAAGGCTTCCACGGTTTCTTCAGGGACAGCAGATTTACATATGGGATAAAGATACAACTCAGAAACTTTTAAAAGGTGCCTTCGGATCCAATGTAGAATTTAATTTCTATGACATACGAAACGATGTATGCCGCCTTATTCCGTCTGTAAAAGACACATCATTACTGCGGATAAAAGATATGTCTAGAATAGCAAAATACGGAAATCATCCATCAACAGAAATCGGGGGATTTTACAATATTTTTGTAAGCTTTATGCAGGCAAATCTAAAATCAATTTTCCCGGATTATCAGAAAAATGAAGATGAAGATTTACAGCTTGTTGCCCTAGCCGCTCTTGCAGACATAATGCCTATGGAAAACGAAAACCGCATTTTTATTAAACATGCACTGAATCTTTTTAACAGCAAATCCAATTCAACAAGAAAAGGTTTACGTGAACTTTTTGCATTAATGAACATGTTTGGAAAGACTATTGATTCTACAAAACTTGGATGGGATGTTGTTCCTGCATTAAATGCCGCCGGCCGTTTAGGAAGAGCAGATGTTGCCGCTCAATTATTTTTAAGTGAAGATGGAATTGAACGGGAAAAAGTTGCAAAAGAGATTCTGGAATTAAACAGCCAGCGCAAAAGTCTTACTCAGGAAGCAATGAACTATACTTCAATCCAGGCAGAAAATTCACTGGAGCAATATAATAACAAAATGTGTGTTGTAATTGACCAGAGAATAAACAGAGGCGTAAACGGACTTCTTGCCGGCAAACTTTCCAGTCAATACAACGTTCCTGCAGTAAGCATCTGTTTTCTTGGAGATCAATGCATCGGTTCTATAAGAGCAAAACGTGGAGTAAATGTTCAGCCCGTTCTTAAACAATTTGATATTTTTACTGCCTGGGGTGGCCATGAAGCTGCAGCCGGTTTTACATTCAACAAAAAAGACTTGCCGGAATTTGAATCAAAACTCAAAAAAATATGTATGCAGCTTGAATTAGAACAATGCCAGGACAGTGACACAATTAATGTTGACGCAGAAATTCCAGAAAGTTACATGAATGCAAATCTGTTTTCTGTTATAGACCGTCTTGAACCTTACGGGAACAAAAATGATCCTTTAGTACTTATGTGCAGCGGAATGACTGTTTGCGACGGAACATGTTTTACAGGAAGCAAGGAAAAACCACATTTACGCCTCCTGCTCCAGTCCGGGCAGACAAAATGGCCTGCAATGTTCTGGAACGAAGGTGAACGTTTAAACAGGGATTTTTCTATTGGAGACAAAGTTGATATTCTGTTTCAGCTGCAAAGAAATTTCTTTAATGGAGTTGAAAAGCCTCAACTAATACTTCAGGATATCCGAAAATCAGTAATGTAAACTTTTATTGGGAGAATTCAACATAATGAAAATCAATAAATTAATATGGACAGGAATATTATCATTTGCAGTTCTTTTTAATGCTGTCGCAAAGGATGCCATTCATCAGAACGAAGTATACGATATTTATTTAACATATACAGATTCAACTTATCCGGGAGATGCTGTATTTCTAAAAATATCATTTAAGGAAAATAAAAAGTTAAAAAAGAAAGATAAACCGGCAACAAGCGCAAAGGCAAAAATTGCTTTTAACGACAAAACTCTTTTTAATACAAAATTTTACTCTGTTCCAGAAAAACTTTCAAAAACAAAAAACACTTTTATTGCAGCACTTCCACTTTCCAGCTATGCAAAAACAGGAACATATGATCTTACTGTAATTTATTCCTATGAAGGGGAACCTAATATGGAATTTACAGTTCCAGTTGAAGTAAATTCAAAAGATTTTGTAGAAGAAACAATTCCACTTAATGCACAGAACACTGAAATCAAAACAAACACAAGTCCTGAACGTATGAGTCAGATAGAAAAGCTTAACGGAATCCTTGGAACAATAAACGAAGACGCTGTTTATCAGATTACACCTTTTGCCCAGCCAACAACAATAACAAGAAGAACTTCATTTTTTGCAGACCGCAGAACATTCGCCTACAGCAATGGAAAAAGTTCAACTTCACTTCACTATGGAATTGATTTTGGCTGTTCCAATGGAACACATGTAACAAGCTGTGCTGCTGGAAAAGTCGTTCTTGCGGAAAACAGGATTTCAACTGGTTACAGTGTTGTTATTGAACATTTGCCAGGACTTTATTCACTTTATTACCACATGGATGAACTAAAAGTAAAGGAAGGCGACATTATTAACATGGGCGATTTAATTGGTTTAAGCGGTGCAACAGGTCTTGCAACTGGCCCACATCTGCACTGGGAAATAAGACTTTTTATGAACGCTATAAATCCAGACCAGCTTTGCGAAAACTTTCTGTTTGCCCCAGCTGCTGCTCAGAATAAATAGCAGAACATACACATACTGAATAAAAAATCAGAAACCATTGACAAAATTGCCGGTGATTTCTGATTTTTTTGTCTATTTGAATAAAGCAAGAAATTCTTCTTCATTAATAACCGGAATTCCAAGACTGGCGGCTTTAACATTTTTTGAAGATCCGGAAGTTTTATCATTTGTAACAAGGTAAGTTAATCCTTTTACAACAGAGCTTTTTGCAGACCCCCCATTTTCTTTAACAAGTTTTTCTGCATCTGCCCTTTTTATTGTATGAAGTTCACCTGTAAAACAAAAACTTTTTCCTTCTAGTTTACCGCCAGAAATCTGTTTAAGAATAATTGTGCCGCTTTGAACAAGAGAGTTCATTTCGTCTTTGCATTCCCTCATCCCTTGAACAAATGATGCAGCCATGATTTCTGCAAAACCGTAAACAGAAGCAATTTCTTCCACAGAGGCATTAATTAATTTTTCCAGAGAATTGAATCCTCCGTCTACAAGTTTATCAACCAGAGTTTCACCAATGCCTTCAATATCAAAACCGGCAATAAACTGGCTTAAAGTAAGAGTCCGGTGATTTTGGATTGAAGCATAGACTTTCTGCGCTCCAAGAGATTTTTTGTTATCTTCAATGGATTCTTCATTCAAAAAAAATGGAGTAAGCTCCTGTTCCGTCAAAGAATACAGATCAGAAATACATTTAACAAGTCCGCTTTTAAAAAGAGCTGCAACTAGAGTTTCACCAAGATCCCGTATGTCAGCAGTCTGAGTCCATTTTAAAAGTCTGTGCAAAATCTTTTTAGAGCAAGTTGAATTAGGACAATACAGTCTTGTTCCATCGTTTACAAGAGAGCTTCCACAGGATAAACATTTATCAGGAACAATGATTTCAGACAGAGAATTAAGCTGTTCACATGACAAATCACTTTCCGGCAGAACACTTTCTATTTTAGGAATAATTTCGCCTCGTTTTACAACAACAACTTTATGGCCTATTTTTAGCCCCAAATTTTTAATTAGATTTGGATTGGCAAGGCTTGCTTTCTGTACGGTTGTTCCGTTTAAATCAACTGGATCAAAAATTGCAACCGGTGTGTAGGTAGCTCCATTTTCATTCCATTCAACAGAACGAAGAATTGTTACAGCTTCTTCAAGACTGAATTTAAAAGCAATCTGGCGGTCAGGTCTGGCACGGCTTGCATCCTGATGATTGACTGTTCTTTCTTTTATTACAAGGCCATCAATATCATAAGGAATTTCATTTTTTCTAAGTTCCATAACCTGCCCACGATAATCAATTACTTCCCGGGCACTTTTGCAGATATGTAAAGGAACTGTGTTAAACGAATTGTCTTTGAGCCACTTTAACTTTTCTTCTTCATCAGAAAAAGGCTGAACACCTGTTGTAGACCACACATCATAAGTAATAAGTTCAAGATTTTCACTACCTTCCCCATTTTTGCGTTTCATAAGTCCATTGGCAGCGTTACGACAATTTGCTTTGTCTGAATATTTTTCTTTATGAACCTGATGAGTCATTATTACTTCACCACGAACACCACCTGTAAAATTTTCAGAGAGCTTGCGGGGAACACCCTTCATTTTTAACGCATTATTTGTAATAACATCGCCAACAGTACCGTCGCCTCTTGTAACAGCTCTAATTAAACTGCCATTTTCATACTGAAGTTCCAGACTTGCTCCGTCAAGTTTGTATTCAACAAGATATTCAGAATAATTATGCTTAACTGCCCATTCAAGAAACTGTTCCGGATTTGCTGCTTTTTCCTGACTTCCCATTGGCATAACATGACTGGCTTTTTCAAAATTACCGCTGTCTGCCCCAACCTTTTTTAAAATTCCATTGTCTGGATCAAGGAGTTTTAATTCATCCCACAGTTTATCAAATTCAAAATCTGAGATTTCAGATTCGCCGTTATAATACTGAGCCTGATATTTTGAAATTAATTTTTCCAGTTCGTTAATACGAAGCTTTTTCTGACTGTTTTTCTGAGCATCATCTATATCAAACAAATCCATTTTCCCACCCCAAAAAGATTACTGTTTTTCAAAAAAAATTTCTTTAATGTCTCTACCAGCGTCAATTCCCTTCTGTTCAAATTTTGTGCGTGGACGCCATTCCTGGTGAGGAGCAAACCCCTGATATTTATTTTTCATTGTTTCTGTTGCAGTCAATTCTTCCAGAGCAAAATCACCGTATTGGGCCCAGTCTGTTGCCATATAAATGTATCCGCCTTTAACAAGTTTGCCTGCCAGAAGATTTGTTCTTGGACGCTGCATAAATCTTCTCTTGTGATGTTTTTTCTTTGGCCAGGGATCCGGGAAAAAAACGTGAAAAGCACTAACAGATTCTGGAGCAATCATTTTTTCAAGAACTTCAACTGCATCATGCTGAACAATTCTAAGATTCCTGATTGAATTATGCTGAATTTCTCCCAAAAGTCTGCCCACTCCAGGCATATGAACTTCAAGCCCAAGATAATTATTCTCTGGATTCTGCATGGCAATAATCTGTGTTGCATGCCCCATACCAAAACCAATTTCTACAGTTACAGGATTCTTATTTCCAAAAAGCTTTTCAAAATCAATATATTCTTCTTTAAAAGGAACACAATAAATTTTAGAAAGTTCCTCAAAATTTGATTTCTGAGCATCTGTCATTCTGCCTTGACGCAAAACAAAAGTTTTAATTGTTCTTTTAAAATTTGATTCCTTTTCTTCAATGCTTAATTCTTCTGAACTCATAAAAAATACCAATATTTCCTGCTATTATAAATCTGATGCCGGTAAATCTTCCTTTGGCATCATAACGCAAACTGCATTATTGTTCATAGTATAACAAATTCTTTTAACTGTAGCATCAGTCTGATCCCTGACAATTATTTTTGAATCAGACCAGTCCGGTTTAAGGTTTCCAAAATAAATCAGATTGCCGTCTTTATTATACAAAGCAATTTTTTCAGAATAAGAACCACGAATATTTAATGGAAACTTTGAACCTTTTGCTTTATAAAATTCATTATCATAACTTACAAAAGTATAGGTTGAACAAATTTTTTCCTGAGCATCAGTGTATGTAATAGAATACCTTCCCTGGGGAATGAACTCATTTTTTGGTGCAACTAAATTTGTGTATCCAGCATAAGTTCTGTTGTTCTTTCCTGAAAATTTTCTGGGCTGAGAAATAGTCCACTGGTAACCGGTTTCTTCATTTAAAGCAGTAAGCTTTTCCATGCGCTGTAAATCAGAAGCTTCAACAAACAAACTTAGCCTTACTTGAGGAGTTTTATCCATTGATTCATAATCAAACACAACAGTTGAAGTTATACCGGAAATTGAAGGTTCAACATTACTGCATGATCCCCCAAAAAACAATCCTAAAATCAACAAAAGAGAAACACAAAAACTGTGGAGAAAAATTTTCATCTGATTCGGAACACCCATTAAAAGTTAAAGTTCAACTGAATAACTGTAAGATCTGAGTCCTGGAACTGATTAACCAGTGAATCAAATTTTATGCCGACTTTTTTACAGGCATCATCAAGATATGAAAGATAATACAAACCAAGATCTGTTCCTTCACCACCTTCCTGTCTGTAAAAGTCAATAAGTGAACGTTTGGAAATATCTGCATCACGTTTACTTTCTACATTAACTTTAGCTTCCTGGAAGTCGTCATCACGGTTGTACAAAGTAATTTCAAGACGACCCTGCTTACCAATAGAAGATGAACCTCCTCCAAGTTTCCAAGAAAGGTAAACAAGTTCCTTTTTCTTTTCAAGTTCGGAAATAATATTTGCACGGATATCTGGTTCGTAGATTGCAGTTTCTGTAATGCCAGTTCCCTGATACATTCGGCGGGCTTCTTTACGCATATTTGTATTTTCACAGTTAAGGGCAAGCTCCATAACCATAAGTGAAATATATTCTGCAACCTTTGATTTATCCATATATTCTGCAAGAACCTGACGGACAACGCTGAGCATTTGAGTAAAACCATCGCTCCTATAAAATTTCTGGATAATATACCAGTTCATAAGACCCAGTCGATTAAGGAATTTTTCTGTCATGAGAAGATAAACATTTTTTTCTTCCGGTGTATAATCTTTGTTATCAAGAATACTTTTCCATACAGGCTCAAGAATTGTTTTCTTTGCAAGCTGAATTGTATCGTCTGCATGAGACAAAGCAAGTCTAAGCTGTTTTTCCGGAATCTGAGTTTTTTCATCAATAAGGTGAGCTGCATGACCTCGATTGTATTTTCTTACACAATCACACTGAATAATCTTGCTGAATATTTCACGGTCAAACTGTTTATAAAGAAGTGTAAATACAATTAACTTTGACAAATCCATAATTTCCTGACGCTTCGAAACAAATTCAGACATGGAAATTTCGATTTTAGAAATGTAATCAACAAGAATCATGTTTTGAATGGAAATTGGAGAAAAATTATGAATTGAAATACCGTATTCTTCTTTATTGTCTGCCAGTTTGAATCTAAGAAGTGATTTATTGCGGTTCATAAAATGAGTAGAACCCTTTTCAGTTAAAATAACTTTTAAAGGAAGATCAAGCATGAATTTTTTGCCAGTAGCACACATTGTCTATTCTACTCCTATTTTAAATATAAATTTATTTTATTATATATCAAAAGTAGTTAGTTGTAAACCAAAATTTATAAACCTAAGATTCATAAAATACTGATTCAACCTATATAAAAAATTTAGATTTTATGCTATATTCTATTTATATGCATATTTTTAATCACTTTGCAAAAAAGAATTTTCTCACCTTTTTACTAATCGTTTGTATAGTGAATTTAAATATTTTTTCCCAGGAATCAAATTTTAAAAATTTTTTAAAAAAAGAAAAAATCGATTATTATACCCAGCAGATTGTTCCAGTTCCAGACTTTGAAGAAAACTACATTATAGAAATAAACAATAATTCAGAAAAAACACATTATTTATTTTTTACCAGAGAATTTGTTTTTGCCCGGCCGGAACTTTTTGTTGAGTTTGTAAAAAATTTAAAATCAATTAACTCAAGCTTAAACTGCACAATTGTAATTACAGCCAGCGACTATTCAAAAATTCCTGAATCTCAGAAAAAATATTTTCCTGGGGGAACAAAAGAATTTGCTTCTCAGGTGGACAACGAAGATTCCTGCTTTGCTATACTTGTTGAACACGCATCTCCAAAAGTTAACAAGCAGAAAAGAGAAATCGTCTCCGGCGGCAACAAATCAACTTCCCCTGCATACATTGTAAAAAGTCTTAAAGCCGGTTTACAGAGCCAGAATTTAAGTCCCCTGATATCCAATTACTTTGCAGCCTTCCATTCCCTGGAGCTTATGAAAGAAAACACAAAATTGAACTATATTCTAGATTCAAATGTTCCAGGAGCCGCTGTTTATTTAATTCCCCAGGAAAGTGATTATGCAGCTCTTTTAGAAACTGAACTAAAATTATCAGACTCAAAAAAAACAAATAATGAAACCCATTATTCATTTGTTAATTTTTTAGGCCAGTATATATATCTGGGCGAAAGCTTCTTGTGCATTCTTTTCATTATTTTTATTCTTACAAATCTGTTCGTAATCTGTTTCTTTACTTTTAACGGAAACCAGAAAAATGTTGCCCGTAAAAAAGACATATATCGTTCAATTGCAATTATTCCCGCAATTATTTTAATCTGTACCCTCACCGGATTTCTGGTTGAACGGATTTTTTTCAAACTTCCTGATTTTCTTAAATATGGAAACCTTATAATCTTTGCATTTAAAATCATAGCTGTAACCTGTTCCACTTTATTCATTTTTTCATTTCAGTTGAAGTATAACTATTTGATTTCTTCCTACGCATACGGGTTCCTGATGAGAAATCTGAGTATGCTGAATGTTATAATTTTTACTTTTGCAGATATTGCACTGTTTCCTCTTTTTCTTCTGGAATTCATCTGCATTTTTCTATCAAGCCGCACAAAAACACTTTTAGGAATGGCTTTATGGAGCTTTATTTCTTTATTGATTTTTGTTCCCCATTTCTGCGATTTCATTCAATTTTCCAGTGAATACGGTTTAAAAATGCTGGCTTCTCCTGGTTTTATTCCAGATATTTTTCTTGCTCTTGCACTAACCCCAGTTATTATACAGTTGATGAGAATCTGTATTGCCCTTGATGTTACATCAATAAAATCTTCAGATAAGAAAACTATTGAAGTTTATATTACAATGATTATTTCCAGCGTAATCATTCTTCTTATGTATTTATTCACCTGCACTTTTGTAAGCTTCAATACAACAGTCCAAACTCCAAACGAGCTGCCTGTTATAGTAAAGGATTTGAATGACGAAAATTTTAAAAT